>JASEHG010000060.1 GCA_030018855.1 Candidatus Brocadiaceae bacterium | reverse complement strand
CCATTCGCCACTTATGTATATCCCTTTTGTCCGTGCGTTATTTCGCAGAGGTAACCGCAACCTTTAGGTTGCGTGGTTCTACGCAGGCTAAAGCCTGCGGCTACGAGCCGACCGTTGCCTGAAGGCCCCCTGCTGGTACGTATTCCTTCAAGAATTGGCTAAGGGCCTTATAAGTGGCGTTATCCTTAGAAATCTCCAGTAGAGAAATCCCTCCTGAGGAGGCAAAGAATATCTCGTCATCGTAAAGGAAGCTTGCCCTTGGTTCCAGCCCCTCTTTGTGGAGGCATTCCTGCACCTTCTTGTCAAGGGCACTGTGGGGTACCTTATTAAGGATAACAACCTTTTCTTTTATGCTCAAGGGGAGTGTCTCAGTGAGTTTCAGTATCCTCTTGGCCGTGAGCACGCCCACTACGGTGGGTTCACAGACCACCAACATGAGGTCCACGCGGTTAGTGGTGCGGCGGGAGAGGTGCTCCATCCCTGCCTCGTTGTCAAGGACTATGTATGAATAATTTGAACTCATCTTATCCAGGTACTTTCTCAGGAGGTTGTTGACGTAGCAATAACAGCCGGGGCCTTCGGGCCTCCCCATGACCAGGAGGTCAAACCTGGGCCTCTCTATGATACATTCCTCAATACAGTACTCAATGTATCTCTCCTTGGACATACCGGCGGGGAAGTCCAGGCGTTTCTCTATTACGCCCTCTCGCATGTCGGAGATGGCCTTTTCGTACTCCACCCCAAGGGCGGCCCCGAGGGAGGAGTTGGGGTCGGCGTCCACGCCGAGGGGGGACTCCCCCAGTGTCTCCGTTATGTACCTGATGGTCAGGGCGGCCAGGGTAGTCTTACCCGTCCCTCCTTTCCCTGCCAGGGCGATGGTGAAAGACATCAAGGACTCCTTCTAGTTGATACTCAAAACCATAATAGATGTAGATGTAGGGACAGACCTTTAGGTCTGTCCTCGCACAGGACAGGGCTAAAGACCTGTCCCTACGTTGTTTTACTTACTAAAATATAACATACAATGAAACTCTTGCAAAACTCCTACCTATCCAGTGATTGGGGACAGAGCCCCAATCCTATATCTATGAGAGATTGTAAATTGGAAATTGTAAATTTTAAAATTTCCAATTTGCACTTTACAATTTCTTCCTCTAACCCCTAATCCCTACCCCCTAATTAAAAGAGGGGTGCCTCCTGGCCAATTCCTGGTACACTGCCGGGAACTCGTCTGGGTTGGTGTGGGGCAGGAAGTTAGCCGAGATGAATTCGTCCATGTACTTAGGGTTGCTCATCAGGTCAAAGTAGGTCATCTTGGAGGCAATGTCTCTGACTTTGGTCATGGCCTCCTGGGAGAGGAGGCTCAGCCTTGCCCCGGACAGGGAACTGTTGCCCACAAAGCGAATCCTGTCAGCAGGTATCTCAGGGAGCATGCCGATAGTGATGGTATTCCTGACGTCCAGGTAATTTCCGAACCCTCCTGCCAGGTACACCCTCTGGATGTCTGAGGGCTTCAGGTGCATGGCCTCCAGCAGTGTAGCCACGGCGGAGTATATGGCGGCCTTACTGCGGATGAGGTTCTGTATGTCGGTCTGGGTGATGACGATGTCTGAACCTGTGGCCGTTTGGGGGGCAGGCACGATGAGAAATTCCAGGCCCTCTTCGGTCTCACGAACCCTGGAGGTATAGCCCTTTACTAATTTCCCCGATTTACTTATGGCCCCACTGCGGAGCAGGGCGGCAATGGTGTCCAGCAGCCCCGAGCCGCAGATACCCCTGGGCGTCCCGTTTCCTATAATCTTGTAGTTTAATGAAAAATCTTCGTTGATGTCCAGCCTCTCTATGGCCCCGGAGGCGGCCCTCATACCGTGATGGACCCCGCTCCCCTCAAAGGAGGGACCTGCCGAGGCGGAACAGCAGACCATCCATTCCTTGTTCCCGAGGACTACCTCCCCGTTGGTACCTATGTCTATGAAGAGGCAGAGGAGCTCTTCCTGGTCCAGCCCGATGGCCATGGCCCCTCCAGTAATGTCTCCGCCCACGTAAGCCGACACGCTGGGGAGGCAGTGTAAGGGGGCATGTTTATAGATGTTTATCCCCAATTCATGGGCCTTCAGGGGGGGGATGAAATTGGCCGTGGCTATATAGGGTTCTTTACGGATGAGGGTAGGGTCAAGCTCCAGGAGGAAGTGTATCATGGCCGTGTTGCCGGAGCACGTTATGGCAGTGATGTCTTCGGGCCCGAGGTGGTTTCTTGTCAGGAGGATGGCCAGGAGGCCGTTTATGTCCTTTATCACTGACTGCTGTAGGTCTCCCAGGGCATTCCTTTCGGTGGCGTACATAATACGCTGTATGTAGTCTTCGCCCCATTTCATCTGCGAGTTATAGGTGGCCTCTATGTCCAGCACCTTTGCGGTAGCCAGGTTTACCAGTTCGGCCACGATGGTAGTGGTGCCGACGTCCACGGCCAGTCCCCAATCTGCCTGGGTAGTGTCGCCTGGTTCAATACGGATGACTTCCTGCATAATGCCTCGCTGGGCGACGGTGGCAGTGATTTGTAGGGGCACGTGTCCGCCTGGGGCGGATGCCCCTACCTGTCTAAGAATGAATGGTAGTCCCTTAAGGGTTTCCAGTCCTGCCTCCAGGGACTCCATGGGTATGCCTGTCTTTAACGTTATTGCCCTCTTGAGGCGTTCATAATCAGGGAGTGTGTCGTCAAGGGTAGGAGGTCCAAGCTCCAGGTATATCTTTCTTACCGAGGGTTCATGTCTGTATTCTACCCCTGGTAAGAGACCGTGCACCTTTCCTGCTGTCACCCCCTCGGTCTCCTCTGAGGAGAGGAGTATCTTACCCCCTTCCATCCTGGTCTCGGGAGGGATGGAGATAAGGAGGTCACTGGTCACCCTCGCCTGGCAGGCCAGGACGTAATTATTGGCCAGTTCTTCGGAGGAGAGGAGGGTGGTAGGGGGACATTCTACGTGGCCCTCTTCCACCACTACCTTGCACTTCCCGCAGGTGGCCACTCCGCCGCAGATACTGGAGACGTAGACGTTGGCGTCATGGGCTGCCTCCAGGACAGTGGTGCCTTCCTGGACCGCTATCTCCCGGTCGTGGGGGAGAAAGTGTACTTTGTAGGGATGGTTTACCTTTGGCATGATACATAGGGGGAGGGGTTAACCCTTTTTGCCGTGTCTGTCCCAGGTAGTCTTAAGATACGAAGGTAACCCGGAGGCCTCTTTGGGGCCCACAAGGATGTCCCACCCCGTCTCGTCTTTGAGTTTGGCTGACATTACCGCTACCAACCCAGGGATGATAAGTTTTTTGTGTTTTAGCCTCTCTCCTACGGAGGTATTGTTCATAGCCTTGGCCACCACCTTCTCGTTGAGCTTGTCTCCAGAGTAGGCCGTCAGTACGGAGGTGCCCTCTGTATCCACCGCCAGGATATAGGTGGGGATGCGGCTGGCCTCCACTTCCCCCTCCACAGAATAATAAGTAAGGGAGAAGTTGGTGGTGAAGAGGACAGGGGAATCCGGGGTGACCTGGCCTACTTCGTATAGTTTGGGTTGTACCTGCACTGGTTTCTGCGGGTCTGTGTATATGTTTTGTCTTACCGTCAGCAGGGGTAAGACCTGCCAGGGCTCGTAGCTATGGAGGACAAGGATGCCGGCATACTTGGCCAGATAGGTGGAGGCCTGGGCAATCTCTCCGTAGGGGTCCTGGTCGTTCAGGAAGGTAATGGTAGGAAAACCCAGTGACCTGAAATTCTTTCTCAGGGCGGCCCTCCTTAGCCTGGTGAGTCCCTGGAGGACGTCTCTCACCCCGTTACCCTGGTAATTCAGCACCATCTCGCTGACCCCCAGGGCCTTAATCTTCTCCGTAAGGTCTGCCAGTTCCTCCAGACTGGTGGAGTGGACCCCCAGGGGACAGTTCTTTTCCTTGGCCAGTTTGGCCATGGACTCAAAGTTCTGGTTGTTGGCCCCGTAGAGGAGGGGTCTTTTGGCGGCCAGCCCATCTACTGAAAGGGCCTGGGCCATGGTCTCCGGGGACTGGCTGGCCAGTATAAGTAAAAGGTTTGTGTTGGAGGACACCTTCTGCACCACTCTGGCAAAGGCGTCTTTGTCTCCGCTGTCATTCTGGATGGCCACAAGGTTTATGCCTATCTCTGTCCCTACCCTGTGGAAGCGCAGGGCCGATACCTCTTTTAGTTTCTTGTCTAGTTCCGCCTCAGAGAGACGGTCGCTTACGGCAACGGCTACCCCGGCGGGGTGGTAGAATTTCTCCTCGTGTCTGAAGAGGACGTTTTCCTCTCCGACCTTGAGGGCGTTGTCTCCCGTGCCGATGGTCACCAGCTTTATTGGAGGTGCAGAGGCGGCCCCAAGGGTCTGTTTGGCCTGCTCACTCACGTCGGGGCACTCGTCAATGCTGGCCTTCTTCTGGGCCAGTTGCATGGCAAAGGCCAGGCAGGTGGGTCTTCCGCACTTCTTGCAATTGGTCCTGGGTAAGAGTTTATAGATGTCTAGCCCCGTTAAGGCCATTTCTATTCCATCTCCTCTCTACGGTTTACTATCTTACTTATCAACCCATACCTCAGGGCTTCCTCTCCGCTCATCCAGAAATTCCTGCGGGTATCGTTTTCTACCTTTTCAATGGATTGGCCTGTCTCCTGGGCAATGAGGCGGTTGATTTTGTCCCGGAACTTGATTATCTCCCCTGCCTCTATCTGGATATCGGCCGCAGTGCCCATGATCCCCGTACTCGGCTGATGGATGAGGATGCGGGCATTGGGCATGCTGTAGCGGTTTTCTTTAGAGGCCCCTAGCAGGATAATTACGGCGGCACTGGCCGTGATTCCGGCACATATGGCCTTTACCTTGGGCCTTATAAACCGCATCATGTCGTAGATGGCGAACCCTGCATCCGCATCACCACCGGGGGAGTTTATGAATATCTTTATATCTTTCTTGGGGTCTTCTTGTTCCAGGAGGAGGAGTTGGCTGATTACCTGCTGTGCCATCTTCTTGTTGACGACGTCAGCCACTATGACGGTACGGGTCTTGAGGAGCTTGGCATTGAAGTCCGCCGCCCTTTTGGGCCGTTCTTCCTCTTCTTCCTCTTCCTGGAAATAAGGTATGGGTGTCTCTGTCATGTCTTATATGAGGGGGGCCATGGACAGGGCAGGGTGATTGACCTGCTGCATGTAGGCCAGTACCTCTTCCTCTGTGGTGGCTGTGGTCTCATCGGCAATCTTATTAAGGAAGTCTTCCAGGCCCAACTCCTTGGCCCTCTTTTCAATGAAGTGGCCTACCTCTTCCTTTAGTTCCTTGGGCATCCACACAAGCCTTTGCATCCCACCGTCGGCGGCCATGAACTTCCGACTGCCGATGAAAAACTTGCTATGACCGGAAAAACCCGGGCACTGTAGTCCTCCCCCAACCGAACCAGCCAGAGTAGAGAACTTCATCCCGCAGGGGGTCATCTCCGTGAAGTCCCTGTGCACGGTCATGATGCCGTTGCACATGGGCAAGAGGACGGAGATGCATTCAAAGCATCCGCAACTGGTCATGGGGTCTGCAATCATGCTGTACATGCTTACCCTTTCCACCTTGTGTCTGGAGTTCTCCAGGAGGAACCTGTTAACCCCTTCCCATTGCCCTATGTTCTCGTCTATGACCTTGCCTTTTTCTATGGGCTGGTTGGGGCCTCTGGGGTTAATCTCAAAAGAGGCCTTCCCGTCCAGCCAGCTCACCGAACCGCAGAGGCCAGACCTCTCCGGGGAGATGACGCAGAGATGGGTGGGGGCGAAACTCTGGCAGAGGGTGCAACTGTAGAAGAGGTTGACCGACTCGTCGTTCATCCCCAGGATACGCTCGTCCCTCTCGGCGAAGGCCCTGTGGACCTCGCCCAGGCGTTTCTCTACCTCTGCCTTATTGGTATAGATGGTTACCTGTACCTTGTCTACGATGGCGCCGTATTCCTCGTGGAACTTGGCGTGGATGATGGTACCGACGTGTCTGAGTCTGAGGCCGGCCTTGAAGCCCTCTTTGCTTATGCGGTGACGTATCTGGTCCCTCTGGCCCATATGGAAGATGCCCTGGGCCTCCCCAATGAAGCGGTGTATCTGCCTCTCCAGGATAGGCTCAAAGTCCTTTTGCATCTTGCGACCGGCTACCTCTATGTATATGCCGGCCGGTATGGCGGTGCCCTCCTTGAATTCCTCAAGGTCAGGCCCCACCATGGTTATCTTCCCGTCCGTTATCTCATGGGTATCTTTCATGACTACAAATTCAAAACCCGGGGCCCCCGGGCCCCCGAGTTCCACGTACATGTCCTCCTTACGGATCCTTTCTCCCTCAAAGGCTGGCCCGTAGGGTACGGGGATGTCTATCTTGTGTATGGATATCTTGAGTCCCCTCACCTCTATGGCCTTGTCTACTATCCTGTCGTGGGGGATTTGTGAGACCACGTGTTCGTAGGTGCATACGCCGGTGGGTAATATCTCAGGGATGTCCGTATCGGCGATGGTGGGGAAGCCGTAGTTTATGGCCCCTGCGGCGTTGGCGTACTTTTCATCGTCTACCTCTCCCAGGGCCATTACAAAGGCAAAGATGCGGTTCTTGTTGTAGAGGAGGTTCCTGCGGAAGTCTCCTGGTTTGACGGCCCCGAAGGCCAAGGCCGCACGGTTGGCAAAGCCCAGGGAGTAGACGGTGGCAGTTATGTCCTTTCCAAAGGGTACCAGTCGGGTCTTCCAACCTAGCTGTACCCCTTTACTGGTCAATTGCTCAGCGAAGGAGACGCCATGGGTATTGGCGGACATGAAGACGTACAGGTTTTTTTGCTGGAGTTCCCTGGCTATCTTCACGGCCGTGTCGGCATCGGGGGCGGCCCCCACTATTGCGGCAAAGCCTGGGGCCGTACCGTCCACAAACTCTATCCCCCTCTCCCTCATGATGACGTCATCTGCCGCCCCTAACCATATCCCCTCCACAGGGTGGGGGCCGATGAGGTACTTGCAACCCTCTAAGACCTCCTCGGCAAATAGGGTGGCCATCCCGGCGTCCAGGGCATGGCCCAGATATGGTAGCCAGTGTCTCTCCTCGGGGACGGGTGGGAGCATCCCCTTCGCCATCTCCAGGATTTTGAAACAATCTCCCAGGGTCTTTACGGGTATCCCCGTCATGGAATATATGATGGGCAGGTAGTAGCCGGTGTTGGGAAATTCTACCGGGCAGTCTCTGCCCTTTTGGGCAACGGTCTCTGCTAGTTTCTTCTCTGCCTTCTGGACTATCTTATGAGCGCCCCTTATAGCGGCGGCGGCAATTATCTTGGACATAGCTCTTCTCCCTGAACATTACTTTCTAAGTACCCTTACAGCCCGTAATGGCGTATTGGAATACGCCCCCTACACCTCTAGCTTTCGCCTGTCTTCCATGTCGTAGAGTTTCCTCTCCTTGGCCACGTTTATCCCAAGGGCGTCCCGCTTCTTTTCAATGTGGTCCATGAGGAGTTGGGGTATCTTCTTCATGTCCCGCTCAAAGGCCCACCTTGCCCCTACTTGTTCTTCCAGCCCTTCTGTCAGGAGCTTGAGTACGTCTGGGGCGCCCGTAACGGGGGAGTTCATGCCAAAGACCGTGAAGACGCCTGAGGCGACGAAGTATTGTCCTATGGCGATTGCCTTCTCGCTCATCCACTCCAGACAGACGCCGGCAACGGGTAAATCACTGATGTCGTTCCCCAGACCGCCCTCTTTTACCATCTCCGAGCAGGCGATGAGGATACGGCTATTATCCACACAGGCGCCGGCATGAAGTACGGGGGGTATGCCTACGGTCTCGCACACCTCTTTTAGCCCCTTACCACAGGCGTCCTTGAATTCGGGTATCATCACCCCGCTCCCTGCGCATTGACCTGCGGCACAACCCGTACCTACTACCAGGAAGTCTTTGGATATGAGTTCCTTTACCAGTGAGACGTAGTTTTCATCTCCGGCCGGCACCTTGGGGCCTGTACAGCCTGCTATACCCACCACCCCTCGGATCCGCCCGTTCATTATGTTGTCGTTGAGGGGTCTATAGCTGGCCCTGAACCTCCCGCCCAGCATGTATTTAATGGTCTCGTGGCTGAACCCTGCCACTACCTCTGCCCCGGTGTCTTCCGGTATGAATACCTTGGAGGGGTTGCGGTTGGGGTAGTTGTCTATGGCCATCCACACTATCTTTTTGGCTGCCTCCACGGCATGTTCCTCGTCCACCTCTACGTGTTCTGCCCCACAAATCTTTGCCTTGGAGAGGGTAGTTATCAGCTTGGTGTGGAAGTGTTGGACGGTGTCGGCCAGCGCCTGGATAATACACTGTACGTCTACCACCATGAGTTCCACGGCGCCGGTGGCGACGGCCAGCTCCTGCATAGTCATGTGGCCTGCCATGGGTATACCGTGCCTCACCAGGAGTTCGTTGGCAGTACAGCATATACCGGCGATTGCGATACCTTTGGCCCCTACGGCCTGGGCCGCCTTGGTGAGAGAGGGGTCACTGGTGGCCATGACTATGGCCTCGGCAATGATAGGCTCGTGGCCGTGGATTATAATGTTTACGTAGTCTTTTTTGAGCACGCCTAGATTGGATTTCCCCAGGACTGGTTTGGGTGTACCGAAGAGGATGTCCTGGAGTTCGGTAGCAAGCATGGAGCCGCCCCAGCCGTTAGCAAGTGAGAGCCGCATCGCCTGTTTGATGAGGTTTCTATAGTCCTGGTCTGTACCCATACTGGTACGGTGCATACTCTCGGCAACCTCCCTGTCAATGGCCCTGGGGGTTATCCCCAGTTTTTCCCAGAGTTTTTGTCTGCTCTCTGGCGCCCTCTTGACGAAGAGTTGGGTGCCGTAGGGTTTGCCGAATTCTGCAAGGGCCATCTCCCCCACCTCTTCGGCAATCTCGTTTATTTTCCTCCCCTCGGTCTTTACGCCGAAGCACTCGGCCACCATCATGAGCTTTTCTTCATCTTTTATCTTGTACCCCGGCGCCTCACCCCTGGCGGCCGCTACCAGTAAGTATGCCACTGCCCTGGCATGGTCGGCATGGGAGGCGGTCCCAGCGGCGGCCATACGGAGGAACTGCCTTGCGGCGAAGGTATTGGCATCTGCCCCACAGACGCCCTTCTTTGGTCCCTTACCGAAGGGGTCTATATTACAGGGTCCCCAGTTGCAATGACGGCAGCACAGGGCCAGTTGCCCATAGCCGCACTGGGGTTGCTGGAGCTGATAGCGGTCGTATATGGTCTCTATCCCCTCTGCCTTCATCCTTTCCAGTAGCTTCAGAGAGGCTGAACCGGCAGTAGGATTGCCAGGTGTCTTGCTGGTTGGGTTTTTGTTCTCCATGGAACAACTCCTTCTAAGGTTAATAACGATTAAGGAGAGTAAGGCCTTACAAACAAGAATATAACATAAAGAGCGGATAGACCTCAAGCCCTCTTAGATAGTAGGAAGGGGCCTGAAGAAGGTTCGTTATTATATAGTTAATTGGAGTGCTTTTCAAGTGTAAAAAGTAGAGGTATGTGGATGATATAGACATGGGTAACACTTTGGATAAGATGTTGTGCCTATCCTGTAGGGATAGGCGGCTTACAACTTTCTTTTTCCGGAGGTGCTACCCATGCCCAAGTATTATTATCTACAGCTCATCCGTAAGCGATTAGCCTGGATACTCATGTACGAAAAAGGCCACTCTGTCTCAAAGGTCTGTCTCCACTTCGGTATCTCCCGTAAGTGCTTCTACAAATGGCAAAGACGCTACAGGGCCTCTGGTAACGAGGCCAATAGCCTCCTGGACCGCTCCAGGCGTCCCATGTACTCTCCCAGGCTTACCTCTAAGCATATCCAGTCCCTTATAGTTAAGCTGCGTAAGGCTACCAACTTCGGCCCTGACCGTATAAGACTCTTTCTGCTCAAGGATTACAGTATCTCAGTCCCCAGGGCCACTATACAGGCTATCCTCAGACGTAAGGGCCTTATTAAGAAGGCCAAAAGGCGACCCAAGAAACCCAGGTGCTACACCATGCCCTATCCTGGCT
>JASEHG010000005.1 GCA_030018855.1 Candidatus Brocadiaceae bacterium | reverse complement strand
TAGGGGCAGGGCTTGCCCCTGCCCAGTTGTAGGGACAGGGCTTCAGCCCTGTCCAAGCCTGCTTGCACCAGAACGGTACAGGGTCTGCCCTGATACACCTGAGGCGGAGAAGGGGTGGACAGACCTGAAGGTCTGTCCCTACATCCTTTTTCCCTAATCCCTGGTTTTGGGGGTGGTAAGGGGGCTACGCCCCCTTAATCCTATAATTAAAAAAGGATAAAATGTTACCCATGTCTATAGTATCCACATACCGACCAGAAAGAATGCTTGAGTTTTGGGATACCTTAGTATATTATATTGGCTTTAAATTTTAAAAGACACAGAGGGGACTTTTGCAAAGTAGCACTGTAGAAAGGATAAAAGAGGCCAGTATCCTTCATAAGGGGCTGGGATGCGTGGAGGCCTTTGATTTCGCCCGTGAAGGGCTAAGCCGGTTAAGGGGCGTACTTGACGGCCTATACGCCGAGGGTACCGAGAGCTTTAGCTTCCATGCCCCCGTACCCAGACCTGAGTACTTCCCTTTCTCAGGCGTAACCAGCTTCCTCCTGAACGAAGACCCTGCCAATAGACAGCTCTCTTTCCGTCTCCTGGAGGATACCCTCAAGCAGGCCGGGGAATGGGGTGCAGAGTACGTGGTCTGTCACCTCACCTACAGGCTTGCCGACACCCAGGATGAGAGGATGGCTATGCGGCTGGCCGAACAGGCATGCCACCGCCTTGCGGAGATGTCCCGCTCCCACGGTATCCCCATCCACGCCGAGTTCACCTCTTATTCCAACGCCTTCCATAGGCCCAGCCAGTTTGTAGAAATGGTAGGGGCCCACACAGAGCTGGGTATATGCATTGACACGGGCCATGCCTTTCTGGGTGCACAGCAGCGGAATAAGAATTATCTTAAAGACATAGAGGCCCTGGCCCCCTACGCCAGGTCTATGCATCTCTGGAACGCCAGGGACTTTGAGCATTACAAGAAGCATGGACACGTCCCCCTACACCCCTCCCAGAGGCCCCACGAGGGGTGGATAGACGTAGAGAGGGTACTGGAGGTAGTGCTCGGTGCGAACAAGGAAGTTAACATTATCTTTGAGTATCCAGTAAAGGAAGTAACCAGAGAAATACAAGAGGGGTTTGATTGGATAAAGGGGCTTGCAGAAAGATTTAATGGTCCAAAAGTTCAAGGACTCAAAAGTGAAAGAAATGAAGAAAGACTTTAAAGTACTACTAATTAATTGCAATACCATGCTTGATACCCTCATTACGGCTGGCATAGGCACCCTCTCCGCCTCCCTGAAGCAGGAGGGGATAGAAGTAAAACTCTTTGATACCACTTTCTATAGGACAAGAGATAAGACAGGAGACGAGGTGCGGGCCTACACCCTCCAGGTAAAGAAAACAGACTTCAAAGAACTGGGCATCCTCCCCGAAGAAGGTGACGTCGTTGAGGACTTCAGGAAAGAAGTGGAGTCCTACAGGCCCGACCTCATCGGACTATCATGCATAGAGGTTACTTATTCCCTTGGCGTAGAACTCCTGGAGGCCATAAGGCACACAAAGATCCCTACCGTAGTAGGCGGGGTGTACGCCACCTTTTCTCCAGACATAGTAATTAAGGAGAATTGCGTGGACATGGTATGCATTGGGGAAGGAGAGATAGCCCTGGTAGAGCTTTGTAAGAGGATGAGGGCCAATGAAGACGTTACACACGTACAGAACGTATGGGTCAAGCAGAATGGTATGCTGTACAAAAACCCTCTGAGACGGACGATGGCCATGAGGGAACTGCCCTTCCAGGACTGGGACGTATACGACAGGAGGCGGTTCTGGAAGCCCATGGGGGGTAAGATCTCCGTAACAGGCACCTTTGAAATGAACCGCGGTTGCCCATACAGTTGTTCCTTCTGCGTTAACTCTGGGCTCAATAAACTCTACAAAGGTCTGGGAGGTTATTACAGAGAGCAGGAAATCCCCAGGCTGATTGAGGAGATGCAGGAGAAAAAGGAGAAGTACAACCTGCAATTCGTTTACCTGGTGGCCGAGAGTTTCCTTACCACCAGCCGTAAGAGGATAGACGAATTTGCCAGGCTTTACCCCAGGGTAGGACTCCCCTTCTGGATAGAGGCCAGACCTGAATCCATCACAAAGGAATACGTGGAGCTACTGGCCTCCGTCGGCTGTGAGGGTATCAGTGTAGGGATAGAGAGCGGCAACTACGAGTTGAGGAAGAACGTATTGGGAAGGGACATAACGAACGAGAGGGTTATCCATGCCTTTGAACTGCTTGAAGGGAGCAGGATACGGGTAAGCGGCAACAACATCATCGGCTTCCCTACCGAGACCAGAGAAAAGATCTTTGATACCATAGAACTCAACCGTCAGATAAAGGCCAAAGGGGTAATGGTAAGCTTTTTTAGCCCTTACAGGGGATGTGCCTTAAGGGAGGTGTGCGAACTGGAAAAGTATCTCAAGGAAGATGACATTGCCAACGACTACCGTCTGTCCCCCACGCTAAATATGCCCCAGCTCACCAGTAGAGAATTAGCCGGGTTGCATAGGACCTTTCCCCTCTACGTCAGATTCCCTAAGAGTGAATGGCCGCTCATAAAGATATGCGAAGGTAATGGCCCCCAGGCGGAAAGTCTTTATCAGGAATTGTCAAATATATACATAGAGAAATTCATGAGATGAAGAGCATCCCGGCCGAAGTTAATCCTTTTCCTGCAAAAGGCTTCCAAAATTTGAAGTTGGCCCTCCTCTTGATGGGACTGGCAGGCTTTGCCTTCCTCCTCTACAAGTTAGACGCCTCGGCCGTTTACACAGATATCCGCATGCTAGGCATGTGGAAATTTCTCATAATACTAATACCCTACACAATAGTCTTCGCCCTGGACACAATAGGGTGGAGATATGCCCTGAAGAACCTGACCCCAGGTCTCAAGTTTATTGGACTCTTTGCCGCCAGGATGGCCGGGGAATCCATAAACTGCCTCACTCCCTCCGCCTACCTGGGGGGAGAACCTCTTAAGGCCTATTTGCTAAAGACTTATAACGTCTCAACAATAGACGGTATGGCTTCAGTAGTAATCTCCCGTACGATAATGACCCTGGCTCAGGTGGTCTTCGTACTCATTGGGGTTGCCCTGGCCTTTTCCAGACTCAAAGATACAAATTCATTGATGGCCGTTACGGCCATCACGTTACTCCTGGGAATACCGCTTACCGGTATGGTAATCATTAGCCGTAAAAAGGGGCTTTTTACTGCTACCTTGAACCTCCTCAGGAGGTTCAGGATACACATCAGCTTCCTGGAAAAAAGGGCCGGCAAGCTCAAAGAACTGGACGACACCATAGCCGAGTTCTACAGCACCAACAAAAGGGGATTCTACCTCTGCTTCCTCTTTTACTTCCTCGGGTGGCTGGCGGGGATGCTAGAGGTGTATCTAATACTAAACTTTCTCGGAGTACCTATAGACCTAACCAATGCGTTTATCATAGAAGCCCTCTTCACAGTGGCAAGGAGCGTATCCTCCTTCATCCCGGGAAGCCTGGGAGGACAAGAAGGGGGCGTACTACTAGTCTTCCTGGCCCTCTCCCTCACCGCCCAGGTAAGCATGTCCTTTTGTATTATAAGGAGGATAAGAGAGGCCCTGTGGGTTGGGGCAGGGCTGGTAGTCCTGGCCAAGTGGCAGGCCTGACCGGCGTCCTCCCAACAAAAGCTGGAAGTCCGCCATGTTTTGGGTGGAGCGTACTTTCAGGATTTTCAACTTGCACCTCCCCTAGGATTAGGGGGGTTGCCTACCCGGGCCGGTTGGATATGAGGTGTATACGCCTGTGGCCCACTGCGGCAGAGAGCAGGTTGTAGACAGGGACCTTACTAGCCCCCTTCAAGGCGGCCAGTTGCGCATCCCCTATAATACAAAACACCCTCTCGCCCTTTGCTGGTGGTGGCCCTGCCCTGAACCGTCCCTTCGCTCCGCTCAAGGACAGGTCTGGTTCAGAGCCAAGAAACTCTTCCAGTGCCCCCTGGTCACTGAAGGTCTTTAACCGCCTCTTTGTATAGAACAAATAGGGCCCAATCTGGTGATACCCTATGCCGAAAATCCCTAGCGGCCTTTCTTTTACAATCCTCACGGCCTCCTGGCAAAAGGGCCTGGCAGAATTGCGGGGATTCAACTCCTTCTGGACAAAGGCGTGGTAATAAAATAACAGTAGCGAAAGGCCCACGAGGAGGGATATGAAGGCAGTCCACCGTTGGCGGAAATGGCCCTCCCGTCCGCCATAGAGGAGTCCGAGGAAGAAAGACCCACCCAGCAGGGTTAAGAAACTGCTGAGGGGGATAAACAGAGAGAGGTATTCGGGATACCTCTTTTTAATGAACCATAGCCCCAGGACCCCGGCAAGGAGCATACACCCCGACATCACCCCTCCTGGTATCAATACCCATCTCTTGTATGAGAGACACCCTGCACCCCGCACCCCGCATTCCGCATCCTGAACAAGGACCCCTTCCCAGAACCTCCCCACCATCAGGGCAAGTGCGGGCATCATCGGTAAGAGGTACTTAGCCTGTTTGGCCTGGGCCAGGCTAAAGAAACAGAACATCATCACGGCCCAGGCCAGGAGGAAGTCCCTCTGAGGTCTTTCTCTCCCATTGAGGAGTAGCTGATACACGGCGGCCGGGAGAAACACCACCCAGGGGGAGAACTCCCAGGGCAGGTTCCAGAGGTAGTAATAAATGGGTTGTTTATGGCTCCAGGTCTCCAGGAACATCTGGAAATTGTGCTTGAGTATAAGCTCCCTGGTAAAATCAGCCCCTCCCCTACTGTAAGAGGCCAGGTACCAGGGTATGGATACCGCAAAGACTGCCCCGAGATAGAGGATTAGCCTTTTATCAAGTAGGGGCACGGCGCCCCGTGCCCCTACAATCTGTCCCTGGAGGGCAAGGAAGAGGGCGATTGTCAAGGAAGGGAGGACAATGGCCATAGGTCCTTTGGTAAGGACGCCCAGGCCCATGCATAATGATCCCAGGAGTAGGGGCACGTTGCAACGTGCCCCTACCGTGGGGTTTGTGTAGCTATAATAAAAAAGGCTTAAGGACAGCGTAACAAAGGCACAGAGGAGCATATCCACCTGTACCCATCGTGCCTGGTGGAAATATATGGGAGTGGTAGCCAGCACCAGGGCTGAGAATAGGGCAGTCCTCCTATTACCATAAAGGGTCTTCCCCAGCCAATACGTGGCCAATACCCCCGCTAACCCCCCCAGGGCGGAGGGGAGTCGGGCAGTGACCTCTGTAACCCTCCCCAGGGGCAGGGATATTATTGCCACGGCCCAGTTAAAGAGGGGGGGTTTTTGGGCAGTGGGCTGGTCGTTCATCCTGGGTATCACCCAGTCGCCCGTATCAAGCATCTCCTGGGATATCTGGGCATACTCCCCTTCATCGGGGGCCCACAGGTCTCTCCCTCCCAGGTTAAAAAAGAATAATACGATACATAGGGAGACAAGAAGGGCTATGCAGGGGCGGTCATTCTCAAATAATCCTTCTATTGTTCCATTACCCATCCGATACGCTCAAGACAAGGAGGTATCCTCCCGTCCAAAAGAGGGCGGATTTTCAACTTTGACCCCTTGTTTCTTTTCTTTATGTATGAGTACCAGGTTACGGATATATATGAGGCTGCCGCCGCTGTAGCCGAGGATAAAGATGGGGTCTTGACGGTGGAGGGCGTAGAAGAGGAGCATGAGACTCCCCACGATACTCATATACCAGAAGTAGACGGGTATGATACTCTTACCCACCTTCTCAGAGGCAATCCACTGTACAAAGAAACGGCCCATAAAGGTAAATTGCCCTACCAGACCCAGCACCAGCCAAAAATCAGGCCTGAAGTTCACTATCCAGGGCCAAATGGCGCTCGCAATTTCCATAGTCCCGGTTAATCCTCCATCGTTTAAATTTTAAAAAGCTTGCCGTTGTGACAGCTTATCTCCCCTCAACAACCAATACTTTTGTCTTCTTTTTCAATAAGCCTATTAAGACATAAGTGAACAATGCGAAAGGAAACATTACTTCCCAGGGTAAATCCAATACAAATTTACCTTGAACAATTCTTTCTTTGATAACATCTATAAAGGTGAACGCTGTAACTATTATAAAAAAGCGATGATACTCCTTCTTGATACCAGCTTTAAGAGAGAATGGCAAACTCGGTGATTTCCAATTTTTGAATTTAGGTAAAATACAGGGGGTTTCTTCGGCCCATTCCAAAAATGTATCACCCCATTTCCCCCTTAAAAAACCTTCCTCGGTAAGCATTATCCTTTCATAACATAGCCAGTAAAGTAAAATGGTTATAAGGGTAAACCACCAGCATAGAACGGATAAAGATATTCCAAGCAAAATAAGGAGATTACCTAAGTAAAGCGGATGCCTGACAATAGAGTACATCCCTGTGGTGTTTAATACATCTGAGACCTGTTTTGTTGTATTCCGACTAGATGTCCTTCTGGGTGTACAGCCTATAGTATAGATGCGGATGCCTAAGCCCAAAAGAGAGATACCCAGGCAACCCATCTCCCATAATTGATTCAATCTGTGACTATGACCAGGGTACTCAAAGTTTCTCACGGCTGGGAGAAACAACATGATTAGAAGTAAAGGCACCAGAGAACCTCTGTATCTAAAAAGCCAGTTCCCTTCCTTTACAATTTGTTCTCTTAACTCCATTTCTTGCGCCTATCCCTTTCGTTTCACCTATGGCAAGTTAGAGACCAGCACAAGCCTTGCCTTGTGAAGCCCCTGGAGTTCCGCCACTTTGAATAGAGGGACCCTCCCTGTAGAGGTCAGTCCATTATAATCTGCCTCTGCCATAAGACAATAGACCTTTCCAGTAGGGGCACGTTGTCCGCCTGAGCCTGCCCTTGAGCGGAGCGAAGGGGCGGATGCCCCTCCCTCCAGGAAAGATGCTAATTCCTCCTCAGAAGAGATAGCCCTGGGATGGGATTTCGTATAGTAGACCTGGGCGGGTCTGAAGATCCTGTACACAGCCCAGGGGGCACCTGGTCCCATAAGCCCCTTCAATTCCTCACAATAGGCCCTCTCTGACCGATTCTCCTTCTCCCAGGGGAAGAGAAACCTGTTATAGGACATCTGGAAGCTGGAGGTGATGAGGAACATAAAGACGAAGAGCACCTCCCACTGCTTATCCCTGAAAATCTGCCGTACTACAAAAGAAAGACCGAAAAGCCCCACACCCATTGCCCCAATAATAAGAGGGGAAAAGACTGGCTTATGGGTATGTAGCCCGAAGAATATCCAGGCAAAGAGGAGGCCAAGAAAGGGGGCCAGTCCCCAGCAAAGAGCCCCTTTAATAGACGTCCACTCCCTCAGGGCGGGGCGTTGTATGTAGCCCCTGCAAAAATGGGCCAGGATGAGGGCCACGGCGGGGTATAAGGGGAGGACGTACCTGCTGAATTTCTGGAGGATTATAGAAAAAGTAATGAATATCACAAAGAGCCACGTCCATAGAAAGTCCCTTTGGGGTACTCCAGCCCCCCTCTCCTTCCAATAGGCATAAAAGGCAAAAGGGAGGAGGATAGACCAGGGTGAGCCGTCCACAAATATCGCAGAGAAATAAAAGAGAAATTTATCAATCCCCAGGGGGGTAGTTACCTGGGAATTAAATTGCCCAAAGAGCCCCTCCATATAGGACCTTCCTACCGTTAGATAGGCCGGGAGTAGCCACAGGGTTATGGGGACTGCTGACAAGAAAAGTCCCCGTACGGGCCTGGTCTCCAGAAATAGTCTTAACTCTCCCCTCCTCCAGAGAAAGACCAGCACCGTAGCACCTACCAGGATGAAGGCTATCGGGCCTTTCTCTGTAATGGCGGCCAGTCCCAACAGGACCCAGCCCCAGGAGAAATAACTGGTAGGGGCGACCCGCCGGCTCGCCCCTGCGTTAACCTCAGAGTATCCGAAATAAAAGGCCGTTAATGCGGCCGTAATGAAGAAGGTGAAGGGAACGTTCAACCTGGCCATACAGCTAAAGTTATGAAACTGGGGTAGCGTGGCCAGGATTGCCGCACCTAAGAAACCCGTGCCGGCGTCAAAGAGTCTCTTCCCCAGGGAGTAGGTTAGCAACATGGTCCCCAACCCGAAGAGACAGGCCGTAAGCATTGCAATAAACGGCGTAACGTCGCCGTGTGGGAGGCTGAGGAGGGCCTCCGACCAGAAGTACAGGGGTGGCTCCCCATAATAGGGGTTTCCGTTAAGATGGAGGGCGAACCAATGCCCGTCCAGCAGCACCTCTCTGGCCACCTGGGCGTACTTAGGCTCGTCTGTCCCCGTGAGGTCTCTCCACCACAAGTTGGGGAGGTACAGTACTGCCCATATAGCTATCGTCAGGAGTACATAAGAGCGGTTGCTTCCCGTAATGAATCTCTTCGTCATATCTTGTCGTCATCCTCTCAATGGAGAAACGTCGTCAATATCCTTCCCCGTCCGTTTCTCAACGATACATTTAATAATGAGGGCATGCCCCTTAACGAACTTAGACAGCAATAGGTCTTCAAGGCGTGATATTTTATACATGAAAGGGAAGACAATGTAACGGTATAATTTGAAAAAGAAGGAACTGTCTGCGTCCCGGAGGCTTGCCTGGGAGGTATAATCCTTCTTGACGAGAAACAGCGTGAGCTTTAACGCCTCTAAGAATACCTCTCCCAATAGAGTAACGGCATACCGCACCTCCACCACCCTTACGTTGTGCCTCTCTAAAAGTCCCTTTAAACCATCTAAGGTGTAACCGTTTCTAACGTGGTACTCTGGCGAACCCTTCTCCTCGTGAAAGAGTCTGTGGAGTCGGGTACTGCTTAACAGGCCGTCTCTGGAGGGGACGGAAATGACCAGCAGGGACTTATCCCTTGCTATCCTGCAGAGTTCACTGATTACCCTCTCGTCCTCTTCTACATGCTCAAGGACGTCTGCCAGGAGGGCCTTTTCTATTGTATTATCCTTAATGGGGACGTCTGTAACGCTCCCGCAAATAAACGTGGCGGGCACGTTATCCCTGGCGAGGCCCAGAGAACGCCTGTCGGCATCAATCCCGCAGCACCGTGCCCCATTTTCGGCAATCCTCTCGGTAAAATAACCCGCCCCACAGCCCAGGTCCAGGATGAACTCCCCCTCTCTTAGCTCAAGCATTTCCAGGAGGTGGGGCTCCCTTAATCTTGCATACAAGGAATAAGTATGGGGGTTCATCTGGTATCACTATTGAGAAAAATTGTAAATTTAAAATTTTAAATTCCCAATCCACAATTTACAATGTCTTCCTTAAGGCCTGTTGGAGAGGAGCAGGAGCTTACCCCCATACCTACCCGGCCTCTGAAACTCCTTTACCTTATAAACATTTGTCTTATTAACATCGGCCTCTGGCCCCAGAGAAAGGAGGGCCTCTTCATCCGTAAGGCAATAGACCCTCTCACTGGAAGAGAAGAGGTTCAAAAACTCTCGTTTGTAAGAAAGCTCCTTAACCCTGCCTCTCATGTACCAGACGTAATCTTGATTAAACGATTGATAAGTGGTCAGGAGGGCACCTGGCTCCATGACCTGGCGTATCTCCTGGCAGAGGGCCCTTTCCTGTCCAGCATGGCTCTCTCTGGGCAAGACGAGCTGGCAATAGGTGGTCTCAAAGGCCATGGCAAAGAGAAAGAGACTGCCAAAGAGTACCATGTATTGGCGGGACCAGAGGGCGAGGAGCATCAAGGCCAGGACGCATAACCCCACCAGTAACACTATCCAGCTCACGGGCAGTCCAGCATAGACCAGCCCCAGGAATGAACCCCCGCAAAAACCAAAGGCGAGGACCGTGGCCCACCTCTCCCACGTCCATAGGGGGGCGGCCTTGGCTATGTAATAGTTCCACAGGGTCCCCAGCATCAGGGCCAATGCCGGGTAGAGGGGCAGGAGGTACCTGCTCCTCTTTTCCATACTGATGGAAAAGAGGACAAACGTGGCCAGGAACCATACCACCGGGAACCGCAGGGGATCCCTCTCCCCAGGCACACTCCTCTTCCAGTAGGCATAGAGACCAATAAGTATGAGGGACCATGGAAGCGTCCCTGCCAGGACCTCCATCGTATAAAAAACGGGTTTAAAGAGGGTGGCAGGTTTGCCTACGTGGTATTTAAAGTGTCCCACCAGACCCCCTGTATAACTCATACCTCCATACAACTGGGCCGGGAGGAGCCAGCATAGTAAGAGGGAAACGAAGAGGAGGCCGCCAAGGAATGGCTCCATCTCCCTCCAGCGGTAGAGTTCCCTTCGGCTTAGGAGGTAGAGGCCCAACACAGGAGGGATGATGAGGATACCAATGCCCTTGGTGAAGACGGATAGGGCAAGGAAGGCCCATCCCCAGAGGAAATACCATCTCTTGTGAGACGCAGAATCAAGGCCAAAATAGAAGCAGGCCAGGCTGGCAGTAACGAAGAAGGTCAAGAGCATCTCCAGTTTGGCCACGCAGGCATACTTCTGGAACTCTAGACTGCTTGCCAGGATAAGCCCCGCCAGGAAGCCTCCCCCCGCACCGATGAGGGCCTCGCCTAGAGAGAAGACCACAAGCACGGTCCCTATGGCCGCCAGGGCAGAGGGCAATCTAAGGGTAAATTCCGTTACGTCCCCCCAGGGCTTACTTAACAGGGCTATCACCCAGAAGTACAGGGGCGGTTTGTTGAAATATATCTCCCCATTAAAGTGGGGCACAATCCAATTCCCCTGGAGTGTTTCTCTAGCCACCTGGGCGTAGAGGGTCTCCCTCCCCGCCCATAGGTCCCTCCCCCCAAGATGGGGAAGATACAGGGTCAGACATATCACCACCAGTGCAAGTTTTAGAGACAGCACACTGGAAAGACTCTCTCTAATATAGGCAAATCTCATCTCAGTTGTCAGTCTTCAGTTTTCAGTTGTAGGTGGTCAGTTATCTGATAACTGGAAACTGAGAACTGACCACTGCTTTTATTATGGCCTATTGGAGACAAGGACAAAAGAAGGAGGGCCTTTCTCCCTGGGATTGGGAATTTCGGCCACCTTGTAGGCCAGTGACCCTAACCCTCTGTAATCTGCCTCACCCAGGAGGCAATAGACCTTCTCCCTGGAGGAGAGAAGGGCCGTGAGCTGCTCTTCCATGCCTATATTATCTGGAAAGGTGTGGGTGTAATAGGTAAAAGCGGGACGATAATACTTATACACGGCCCACTTAGCCCCTGGTTCCATAATACCTAGTAGCTTCTGACATAAGGGCCTGTCAGAATTGACGTCGTTCTGTAATGGCAGGAGGAACTGGTAATAAATCGCTTGATAGACGGACAGGACGAGCAAGATGACCCCAAAGAGGAGCTTCACCTGCGAGGCCCTGTAAGCCAGGTATAGGGCTATCAGCATACCCACAACGACTAGAGAGAGGCCCAGGGCAGGATAGGGGAGCCGTCCCCCTGCAAACAAGGCCACCGCCACACCCGCCAAGGTGGCGATTATAAGGACAGGCAGGCACTTTTGCCAGGACCATAAAGGAGGGCCCTTTGCCCAGTAGCCCTCCCACATCTGGGCCACCATCAGTGCCCCCGCCGGATAAAGAAACAAGATATACCTGCTGTGCTTGGTGCTAAGGAGACTAAATGCGACAAGACCGAGCAGTAACCAGGTAACAGGAAACAGGGATAAAGGTTTTCCTATTCCCTGTCCCCTCTCCCCTGTCCCCTTACAGTACGAGTACAGGGCCAGTGGTATAAAGATAGACCAGGGGGCCATACTGACCAGAAATTGGGGGAGATAGAAGTAGAAACTCTCAACGTGATATTCCTCCCCCTTCAGGTACCATACCCCCCAGCCAAACAGGCCTTTGAGGTAAGACCCTGCCTTAAAATAGACGGGGATGCACCAGAGGCCCATAGTGCCAAAGAACACCAGGGCCCCCAGACGTAGGGACAGACCTTCAGGTCTGTCCTTCAAGGACAGGGCTAAAGCCCTGTCCCTACGACTTAAGATTATATAAGAGGACAGGGTAAGGGCAATAATAAGTGGATAGACTGGCCCTTTTACCAGGCAGGAGAGGGCGGCAGAAAACCAGCCCAATAGAAATAGCCACCTCCTGGAAGATGTAGGGGCACGTTGCAACGTGCCCCTACCTCCTGTAACAAGACCCATATAGAAGCTGGCCAGGCTCAGGGTAAAAAAGAAGGCCACGGGCATGTCTATCCTTACCATGCAGGCAGACTTGAAGAACCCAGGGGAGCTCAGGAGTATCAGGGAGGCCAGGAGGCCCGCCCGTTCATTCAGCAGGGCCTTGCCCAGGAAGTACACTACGATTACCGTGCCCAGTGCGGCAAGGGCTGAAGGGAGGCGGGCGGTAAATTCCGTAACGTCTCCGACAGGCAGACTGGTCAGGGCTATGAGCCAGAAGTACAGGGGGGGCTTTTCATTGTAGAGGTCTCCATTGAAGTGGGGTACTAACCACCCCCACGAGGTGGAGTGAAGGGCCTCCCTGGCCACCTGGGCATATTCCGTCTCTACGCTGCCCCAGAGGTCCCTGTTTCCCAACGCAGGTAGATAAAGGACAAGGCATAGGGAGGATAACAGCAGTACCCGGTGACTATCTTTCACCCAGTTTGTGTTGTTCATGATTAGCTCTTCCGTCTTGGTGCTGTTTTTCCCTCCCCCTTGAGGGGGGAGGGAAGGGTGGGGGTGATTAAACCCGCCTTTGTAGGGGCGGGTTTGAAACCCGCCCTTACATTATCTCTCATCCAGCTCCTCTACAACCTCATAATCTATGCGTCTGTTCTGCATCCACTTTACGGCCAGGAGGTCCACCAAGAATTTGAAGAGGCGGTTTCTGATATTGTATTTGGACTCACCGAATTTCCTGGGGAAGTGGGAGATGGGTATCTCTATCACCTTAAAACCCTCCATCCGGCAAAGGGTGGGGTAGAAGCGGTGGAGACCTTTGAATAGTTTGACCTTTTGTACCACCTCTCGGCGCATGACCCTGAGGGGCGAACCTGCATCCCTGGCATTATCTCCCATAATCACCTGCCTGAGGGTATTGCCGCCCCAGGACATAAGACTCCTCAGCCACTCATCCTTTCTTTCGGCCCTCAATCCCCAGGCCACGTCGTATTCTTTCAGTTTTTCCAGGAGGCCGGGTATGTCCTTTGGGTCACTCTGGAGGTCGGCATCCATGGCCACTACCACGTCCCCCCTGGCGGCCTTAAAGCCCGCCTCCAGGGCCGCCGACTCCCCGCAGTTCTTCCTGAACCGAATCACCCTCACGTGTGGGTTATTGGCACGCAGTTCTTTCATTACCTCCCAACTCCTGTCCGTACTGGCGTCGTCCACAAAGATTACCTCGTAAGACTGATTCAAGCCCTTGAGGACTGGCAGGAGACGAGAGAGGAGTTCTCCAAGGCTATCCGCCTCGTTATGTACAGGGAACACTACAGATAGGTCTTTACGGGAGACGTCCAATTACCAGAACCTATTGCAGAGTGCGGAATGATTCAAAATGTGGAATGCAGAATGCGGAATGCGGAGTTAAATTCCGCAATCCGCACTCCCCATTCCGCACTCGGAACGCATTCCGAAATCCTAACTCCAAATTCACCATTGTCCGCCTGAGGTGGATTACCTATGTCCACATACTCCACATAGCGTCAAGGAAAAACCCTTGACAACGCCTTTTATAGATGGTAGATTTCTGCCTCAATTTTTCTAGCAGTGGCAATCAGCCTAAGGCGGATTGTCCGAAATGACGGGCTGGTCCAAGACCCGTCCTTGTAATGTTCTCAGGAAAGGTAATCGTGCAGGCATTAACTGCTCCACGCTCTACTGCTTTATACGTCTCTATCTATGCCGTTGCCGCCCTCCTGGGTGCCTTCCTGGCACTAAAGTTTGAGGTCCTTGAGCATCTCCCTACGCACGTCCTGGTAGCTGGGATAATCTTTGGTAGCACTTACATAGCCATCCTCTCTGAAAAGATTCACCGTACCATTGCTGCAATTACTGGTGCAGTGCTCATGCTCATGGTGGGTCATTTCCTTGGCTTCTATTCCCAGACAGATGCCGTCCAGGCCATAGACTGGCACACCATCGGCCTCCTTGTGGCCTTCATGGTTATGGTGGGTATGCTACAGAAGACGGGCTTCTTTGAATATCTCGGTATCATTACCGCTAAGAAGACCATGGGAGACCCTTGGCGCCTTATGGTGTTTCTGGGGACGGTTGTTACAGTACTTTCCAGCATGGTCAATAACGTTACCTGCATGGTGGTGCTTGCCCCTGTAATAGTAGCCACTTGCGAGATTCTCGGCCTAAACCCCGTCCCTATGCTTATGGCCACGGTGTTACTTTCAGGGATCGGGGGGGTTGCCACCCTAGTAGGAGACCCACCCAACATGATGATTGGCTCTGCCGCAGGGATAACTTTCAATGAATTCCTTTTCCACCTCGGCCTGCCCGTCGTGGCGGCCTGGGCTGTCACCCTGCTCACCCTTAGGGTGGTCATGAGGAAAGAGATAGCCATGAAGCCGAAGAATATAGAGGCACTGCTGGAGATGGATGAGGGTGCGGCCATACATGACCGTCAGGGCTTAAGGAAGATACTCATTGCCCTGGGGCTTGTGCTATTACTCTTCTTCTTCCAGGGAAAGCTCGGGCTCTTGCCCTCTAGCATCTCCATAATGGGGCTTGCCATGGCCCTCCTATGGGTGAGGCCCAACCCCGATGACATCCTTAAGGAGGTAGACTGGAGTATCCTCTTATTCTTCATCTCCCTCTTTGTAGCTGTGGGGGGCGTGGAAAAGGCGGGTATTCTTGATATGGTGGCCGAGAAGATAGCCATCCATGCCCACACTAATCTCGTGTTTACCTGTGCCCTGCTCTTCTTGGTGGCCGCTATAAGCTCGGCCATTGTGGACAACATACCCTTCACCATGGCAATGATTCCTGTAATACAGTACCTTGGGACCCAGGACATAAACGTTATGCCCCTGTGGTGGGCCCTGGCCATGGGGGTGGGCTTTGGAGGCAATGGAACCCCTATAGGCGCCGCACCCAATATAATTACCGTCTCAATAAGCGAGAAGACTAAGTACCCCATAACCCTGGGGGTATGGCTTAGATCTGGTACCACTACTATGATAGCCACCTGCATAGCGGGTCTTGCAGTAGAACTTATGTTCTTCAAATTTTTCTCCGGTCACTAGGCCAGCAGTGGGCACCGGGCATTAGGGAATAGTTCTCAGTCTTCCAACCACTACCCTACTTTCACAATCCAACCATTGACAAAGGTGCTCCAGGGTGCTAACCTGTGGTGATTTTAGGGACTAGTTGTCAGTGGTCCGTTGCCTGAAGACTGACGACTGATGGCTGAAGGCTAACAAACCGATAGCTGTGGGTATCTTTTCTAGAAAGAAAAAGAAGACAGGAGGGAGAGGGGAAGAACCGCTTCCAGAGAGTCGTCTGGTAATAGAGTTTTTTCCTTTACACCTTCTTGTTAGGGAGGGGAATATGATAAGCGCCTTGTTAGAAGCCTTGCAGGAGATTTCAGGATTGGCAATGACCTCTCGGCCGGCAGAAAGGGTAGTTGGGGTCTTCTTCGTTATAGGGAGTCTAGTCTCAGGTGTGGCCTTGCTGGTTACCATGATGTACCTCATATCCCCCGATGGTTTTCAAAAGAGGCTGAATAAGGTGTTGGTAGAGAAGCCCGTGGTAGAGGTCCCGGCCGAAAAGGGTAAGGAGTAGGAAGCAGGCAGTAGGGAGAAGGGTTTGTTTAATATTTACTGCTTACTGCTTACTTCTTACTGCTTACCGCTTTGTTTTCTCGTCCTCATTCTTTCTCTAGCCCCTTGTAGCAATGCCGAAGATGATGCCCTGCCTGGTTACTATCACCATTATCAGGGTATTCATTATTATGAGAAGGACAAGTTGGAGGAGGCTGTCAAGGAATTTGAGAAGGCACTGAGCCTGTCCCCAAATTCTTACGTACTCCACCTCCATCTGGCGCTGGCCTGCCTGGGACTGGGAGAGTTAGATAGGGCCACTACTGAATTGAACAAGGCTATAGAGCTCAACCCCAATTCAGCAGAGGCATATAGCGCCCTGGGAGAGGTCTATCTGAGACGGGATAGGCCGGAGGAATCCATTGCCCAGCTGACTCATGCCCTGAAGCTAAATAACAGATATGCCGATGCCCACAATAACCTGGGTAATGCCTACTGGAGATTAGGATGGCATGAGCAGGCAATTTCTGAGTATAAAGAGGCTGTAGAGATTAACCCTAACATGTCCACTGCCCACATCAATCTTGGAATAGCTTATAAGGAGACAGACAGGTTGGAAGAATCCCTCCGTGTCCTGAAGACTGCCCTTGAGCTAAACACCCGCAGTCCGGAGGCATATCACTGTATGGCTGACGCCTACTTCCTGCAGGAGAAGTGGGAAGAGGCCGTTACTTATTATAAGAAGGCCCTGCTATTCTATCCCACCGAGGCCTCTAAGGCCAGGGCAAGGGCTTATGGATACCTGGGACTTGCCTATTATAAGGGGGGGATGAGGGACCGGGCACTGTCAGGATTTAAGGAAGTGGCAGAACTCTCACCAACCAAACCGCTAATCTACCTCCCCAAAGAGGCCCTTCCAAGGCCGCCCGTCTTGCAAGACAAGCTAATGGAGACCAGGGGGTTTGCACTGGCCCTTTCTTCCCAGGGCAAGGCGAAGGAGGCCTCCTCTATCTGGAAGGCCGTAGTGGAAGAATACCTGGAACTAAGGGCCTCCGGGGTGTTAGGGCTTGACGAGTCCCTCTTTAAAGAGGCCATTAATTCTATAAGGCAGTCAGTCGGTGAGACGGAATCCGCAGAGCACCACCTGAGGATGGGCAATGCCTATCTGAAGAAGAACAATTATGAAGAGGCCGCGAAGGAATTCCGTAAAGCCCTCCGCGAAGCCCCCACCTACCTGGAGTCCAGGCTGGGGCTGGCCAGGGCCCTCTTCTTTCAGGGAGAATGGGAGTCCTCCACCAAGGAACTCAAGAAGGTATTGTTCCTTTCTCCTGGACACCCCAGGGCCAGGCTACTCATGGGCAACCTCTTTCTGTCCAGGGGTATGCTAGACGAGGCAGGGACTATCTACGGGGAACTCCTGTCCGCCCCAGGCGGAGGGGAAGGGTTTGTGGAGGCACATAACAACCTGGGCATCGTGTACACCTATCAGGGCAGGTTGGAGGAGGCGGTCAGGGAGTATAGCCTGGCCGCAAAGTCTGCCCCGAGGGTGGCCAGGGTACACGTCAACCTGGGCAGGGCCTATCTTAGGAAGTCTCTCTTTGAGGCGGCCGCTCAGGAATTCAAGAAGGCACTGGAGTTGGACCCACAACAGAGCGGTGCTTATGAAGGACTGGGACTGGTCTTCATGGCCCAGGGGAAATGGGAAGAGGCAAGGAGTTCCTTAGAGAAGGCCCTGGCCGTTATGGGCGTGGGCCTCTCCGAGGAGAAATTCCTGAGAAAGGCCGAAGTCCGTTCTGCCCTGGCCCAGCTCTATTCCCAGTTGGGCAAGGGAGACATGGCTATACACCAGTGGCTGGAGACCGCGGAATTGAGGCTGAAAGAGATACAACGGCTGGATGAGCTTGGTCTGGCCTGTTTTGATAAGGGAGATTTGCAACAGGCCTTCTTCTACTGGCAGAAATCCCTGGCCCTGGAACCATCTCTGGCTGTGGCTTATGAACGCCTGGGCCAGCTTTATACGCGTAAGGAGATGTTGGAGGAGGCACTCCTGGTCTACAGGAACGCCGCGGGCCTGTATAGAAAGACCGACAAGAAGGCCCATATGTACTTTCAGTTAGGTAATCTCTATCACGACCGGGGTGAGTTAGAGGAGGCCATAAGCGAGTACCGCCGGGCCGTTGAGATGGAGCCAGAGATGGCCCTCGCCTATACAAGGCTAGGTAGGATGTACAGTAAGAAGGGGTTCTTTGAGAAGGCGGAGAAGGAGCATAAGAAGGCCCTGGAGCTAGACCCTAACCTGGCCGAGGTACATAAGAACCTTGGGCTGTGTTACGATAAACAGGGCCTTTCTGGTCAGGCCGCAAAGGAATTTAAAAAATACCGTGAGTCTACCTCAAAGGAGTAACACTATGAACCGCCTTTTGTTTTGTCTCTTGATTTTGAGTCTGGCCTTCTCTAGCTGCAGTCTTGTAGAGGAGCAGAACGCCAAGATAAAGGCCTTGGAACAGAAGCTCGGGGCGATGGATGCAAAGGTGCAGGCAGTAGAGACCGCCAACCAGGAGCTGGGTAAACGGGTAGAACAGGTAGCGGCGGATAAATCTACGGAACGCCGGCTCACCTCTATGGAAGAAAAGCAGTCCAGCATGGAAAAGATGCAGTTGGAATTGGTCCAGTACCAGGACTCCCTGAGGGGCTCCATCTCCAAGGTAAAGAGCTCCGTGGAAGAGCTTAAGGGAAAACTTGAAGAGGCAAAACGCCCAAAGGAGGCGGCCCAACAACAGCCCCCACCCGCCAAGGCTGAGGAGAAGACCTCCGGGGTGGTTGAGATGGAGGTAAGGCCTGCGAGGCCCCAGGAAAAGGCCAAAGAGAGACAAGAACCCAAGGAAAAACCGGAACCCAAGGGGTTTATACTGGATGAGTTCTAGAAATCATTTCTCCTTTACTAAAATACATCTTATGAATGGGTGAACATGACGTTGTGAGCTTGGGGGCTGTGCTAGAGCGAATCCGTGCTCAGACCACAAAAGAGGACATTCGCGTCACACAACATGCCCATCAAGAGATGGTGGAGGAGAACATCACACTTGACGAGGTTCTTCAGGCTATTGCTACAGCACATATCCTGGAAAATTATCCTGAGCATAGACGAGGGCCTTGTTGTCTAATCAATGGTCTTACTAGCAAGGCCCGTCCTTTACATATTGTGTGTACAACGGTACGGCCAGAGCTTATAATAATTACGGTGTACGAGCCCAAACCGCCCAAATGGGTCAGTTCTACCCAAAGGAGGCAAGGAAAATGAAATGCAGTATTCAGGGGTGCCCTGGTAAATATGAGAGGCGACATATTATTCACCCTGTGAGGTATCACAGACAGGTGATTGTCATTGATCGTGTCCCAGCAGAGGTATGCTCTGTATGTGGCGATGTGCTATTAAGACCAGAGATTGTGCGGCGGGTTGAAAAGTTACTGCAAACAAAAGCAAAACCAACTGGTACAGTTCCCCTTTATGAGTATGTTTGAGTAGCAAGATCGGAGTCTAAGGGGCTGTGCTAGATGAGTTCTAAGCTTTCGTAGAATGCCAAAGATAATTAGTCCCGTAGTTAGGAGACCCTGTCCGGAATGACTGCCCCAAAGTTGGTTTACCAGTACAGGGGGGTCCTTGTTAGCCTGCCATTAGTCTTTGCGGCTGTTTGCTTCTACCGTGAGGTAGAGGACTATTGGCTAATCTGGCCACTTGGGGTTACGACCTTTGTTTTTGGGTTACTGCTTCGCATATGGGCACGACAGCACTGCACCTACCGGCAAGAGATTACCAAATACCTGGCCGTCTCGGGCCCCTACTTGCTCGTTAGAAACCCTCTTTACATAGGGAATACGCTCATGTGCCTTGGTGCTGTCGTCCTCTCGGAACTCCTATGGCTTGTCCCGATTACCCTTTTGAATTGTGTACTAGTCTACTCACTCACCGTCCGTTACGAAGAAGAACGTCTCTCACTCAGGTACGGGGAGGCATATCGTAGATATATGCTGGAGGTCCCCAGATGGTTCCCCAGGTTTATGCACCTTAAAAATATAGAGCTAGATAAAGGTTTTCTCTGGAAGTCAGTAGTTACGGAAATACCCTGCCTGCTCATATTATTTCCCTACATTATCAAAGAGGTTGTAGAACGATGGGTTGAGCATTGAATTTGTGGAAAGTATATTCAATACCTAAAACTCCACCACAGACCAGCCCTTCCGGTGTGCGTATAACCTCAGTACGGGATGGGCGTTGACTGCCACTGGGTGGCCTACCATACCAAGGAACTCCACGTCAGAATAGTGGTCTGCATAGGCGTAAGAATTTTTGAGGTCAATGTCCATCCGTGAGGCGAGCCCCTGGAGGATGCTGGCCTTGCCCCGGCCGTAGGGATGAGTCCCCTCAAGCCTTCCAGTAAATAGCCCGTCCGTCCTCTGGAGATTTGAGCCTACGGCGACACTAGCCCCCAGGGCTTCTTTAAATCCCTCAATCAGGACGTCCAGTGTCCCGGATATAAGGATAATGGTATAGCCCTCTGCCTTTTTCCGCCCTATCTCTTCCCTTGCTTTAGGGGTTATAAAGGGTGCTATGTGTTCCTTGAAACAACGACTGGCCTCTTCCCTTACGATGGAGGGTTCTTTGCCCTTCAGATAAGACTTGTTGTTCTTGAGGTAGAGTCCCCGGAAGGTAAGGAGTTCAAAGAGGAAGGTGTAGAGGAACCGTAGCATATCCAGGGGCGTGATTATCCCCTTTTTAAGGAGGTATTTTATAAAGATCCGTTCCGAGGAACGGCCCTTAAGTAGGGTATTGTCTATATCAAATATAGCAGTCCTCAGCATAGGGACTAGGAACTCGTCCGGGGTGGGTTGAGACTACTTCCCAGGAGATACCCCCTGCCTTCCCACACTACAGGGAAACCTCTCAAGAGGCAGAAGATCACCGTCCCATAAACCAGGGTATACTTAGCGGACATTAAATAATTCATCCATAGTGCAGAGACCTCTGTGCTTCTGAGAGTTATGATTAGGCCGAGATATGTAAAACAGACCCCCTTTGAGGCGGCGTAAAGGAACCTGGAGATGCGGGAACTGACCAGAAGCTTGGCCCATTCCGCCTTCTGCATGGTCGTCTCCCCGAAGGCCGTCTTCCCCTCAGCAAAGGCCATACTCCTCAGGTTGTCTACTACCACATCCCTGCTTATGACTATGGCGGGGACCCAGAAACTGTACTCTCCCACGCAGGCAAAATATATCCACAGCACATTCTCTACTATCCTGTCGCCCAGGATGTCCAAAGCAGCCCCCTGGGCAGAGGTCTCCCCATATTGTCTTGCAATATAGCCGTCCAGTGCATCCATGGCAATTATTACGGCCGTGAGAAGGGTGGCCAGGACGTTAAAGTAGTATCCCCTCTGAAAGAGGGCTACGATGACGAAGACCAGTATGACCCTTGATAGGGTAACGATAGCAGCTCTCAAATCCCTTCCATCCTTTTTACCGGGAGTGGCCCTGTATACCAGACAAAGTTACAGGGAACAGGGCATAGGATACAGGGAAGAAGGTCTTCACCTGTTCCGCAGCCCTGTTACCCCAGGAAATTCTACTGTCTCTGAGGAGGTCTTTCAAGGGGAAAAAGGGAACTAGGTGTTGGATGATATAGACATGGTAATACTTTTTAATTCTAGTCTTATCTATGGATATAAGGGGCGGATTACCCATCTCCATATACTCCACACAAACAAAAAAAGCCTTGCTTGACAGGAATTTTTTTTATGATATATTGTTGGTTGACGCGGGGTAGAGCAGTCCGGTAGCTCGTCGGGCTCATAACCCGGAGGTCGTGGGTTCAAATCCCACCCCCGCTACCATTTTCTCAGTTTACGAGGAACTTAGAGGCACAAATCTAAGCCAATAAAACTTAAAAAGATGGGCTTGGGTCTGTGCCTTTTTTTATCAAAAGGTACCAGAAAGAAAGGACCAAAAATGGCAACGGGAAAGGTGAAGTGGTTCAGTGATAAGAAGGGGTTCGGATTCATCACCTCAGCGGATGGCAAGGATGTATTCGTACACCATACCGGCATTAAAGGGGAAGGACGTAAGACCCTCCAGGAGGGTGATGAGGTGGAGTTTGAGGTCAAACAGGGCCCCAAAGGGGAGCAGGCCATTGATGTAGTAGTTAAGCGATAGTCCCTCCGCCCAAGGCGGATTTTCAACTTGTCGGGAGTGATCCTGCCATTTCAGAGAAGATTGGAAGCGGCTAACCGTAACCGCTGGTTCAATCTTGAAGATTGAACCAGCATTAAGGCATCCCCGGGCCTGGTTCCCTTATCGGGGACTTGTCTGTCTCTAGTGAGGCTTGTAGTGAGCGTAGCGAATCTAATGGCGTTATGGACGTTGTAAACATCTTCCAACATCGGGGTAAATACTTCAATGTCCTCCAGGAAACCCAACGGTCACAGACAGGGGTAATGACCCTTGGGGTAGGACAGGATACAGGCGGGGGGGACGTCCATTCAGGAGACCAGGTCATTTACATAGTAGAGGGGAAGGCCCTTTTAAGGCTGGGTAAAGAGGAGGTCCTCGCAGAGGCCGGCACCCTTATCATGATCCCTGCCGGCACCCTCCACTCGGTCTGCAACAAAGGAGATACCCCCTTGTTCATCCTCACCGTGTATGCCCCACCAGTATATTGACGTAGACCTGCCCAGATGAAACCCCCGTAAAACCGATAAGCCCCAAGTCATTGCGAGGAGCGGAGCGACGAAGCAATCTCTCTAAGTAATGGACATCCAGGGCCTATCTTTAACCAATGAGATTGTTCGTCAGAGGCGAATCTGCCTAAGGCATGACTTCGGGACTAAAGTCCCTTGCAATGACGGCTACAGCTTCCGCAATATCTCCAGTATTTCTTGGGGATCCGGGCGGACCATAAGGTTGGGAGAGACCCGAATCCAGCGGACAATGCCTTCTTTATCCACTATTAAGGTGGCCGGTCTGGAGACGTCTTCCCCCTCGTATCCACTCCTGGGGTGCAGGAGCCCGTACCTAGTAATTATCTCCCTGTTGGAATCGGATAGGAAGGTTACGTCTAGCCCCGTTTTTTGTTTGTACGCCGCCAGGGATTTAGGGCTGTCGGCACTGATGGTAATAACCCTGGCCCCCAATTTCTCTATCTCAGCCAGCCTTGCCCCAAGACCTTGGAGCTCTGCACCGCAGGCGGGTCACCATATGCCCCTGTAAAATACAAGGACGGCCCCAGCCTTACCCTTAAGGCTGGAGAGGGTAAACAAGTTGCCCTGTTGGTCAGGGAGGGTGAAGTCCAGGGCAGGCTGGCCCAATGCCACCTTGACCTCTGCCCTGGGCAGGCTGGCATAAATGAAGCGTACGTAGACAAACCCAATGGATATTAACAGGGTAAGGACCAGTGGCGCCAGGGTCCAGGCCGATTTCTCTCGCCTTAAATTATATATCGCCCAGGCCACTGCCCCTGACAATATTAGCAGGTTGGGCAGGGCCGTGTTCCTGGCCCAGGGGACACCTATAAACAGGAAGTAGCTACCCGCCCCCAGGAGGGCCAGTAACACCGAACCAATCTGAAAGAGTCTTAGTTGCATTTTTAATCCACTCTTGTCCAAAATAATTTTAGGAAAGACCTCTAATGCCTCAATACCCTGTGTAGCCGCTCCGCCTCAGGCGGATTAGCCTGCGTTCTAACACACCCCCTAGGGGAGGCGCAACTCCAGAAAATAGCTCGCTAAAAAGGGGGTTCTTTGAGTTCTTCCTCAAGACTCTCCATTGAGGATTTGGCCTCCATAAATTCTTTAGTCTTGGACGAAAGTTCTATTGCCATGCCTGAGCGTCCTTCGTCATACGTGCCTTGCTGTGTACGCAGTTTCGCTTCTTCACCTTCTCTTATCTCGGATTCTAACAAGGGGCGATGCGATAATAGCTTCTCCTCTATGACTAGCCCACCACCACCACCTTGCACTTGTACCTGCCCTGGCTGTACTTGTGCGGTAACCTCTGCCTTTCCTTGTCCCGCCACGGCTTCCTCTATATTTCTTTGCCACCCCTCCGTAAGCCCTATCTTTTCGTCCATCTTCTTTGCATCGTAAACACGCCTCTCTTCGGTACGGGCATCGTACTCGCTTAGATTTCCCCTCATCCCTATCGTTCGTTCTCTTATCTCTGCAAACTTCAGGTTTGCATCACGGAGCTGGGCCTCTTTTTTAGTAAGACCCTCCCACCACTCCTTTGGTACGTACTTTACCTCTCCCTTAATCTCACGGGCCTTTTCCTCGGCATTGGCCTTATGGTAGGCGGCCTTAGCGACGGTGGGATTGCCAAGCTTCTTGTAGACGTCTCCGAGTGCCTCCAACGCCATGGTGTTCTGGGGGTTTTGTTTGAGGACTTCTTTTAGATACCCCAGGGCCAGGCCATTTAGCCCCTCTTCATGATATTGCACGGCAGTCTTTACCAGCCTGATTTCCTGGGGGCTCCACTGCGATGTACTCTTCCTTTTTGACTTTTCCAGGTATTCCCTTGCGACGGCGTTATCTTTGTCTACAAGCAACACCCACTGGAGTCTCTCCACTGCCAGGTCATGCTCGCCGAGGTAGTGCTGGGCTATACCGGAGAGGAAGCTGGCCTCTTTATTTACGCTATCCTTCTGGAGGATACCTTCGCACAGCCTTGCCACCTGTTTGTACTGCCCGGCCTCCAGCCCTGCCCTTGCCATCTCCAGGAGGAGACCCTCGTCATCAGGAGAGTCCTGGGCACAAACAGGTCGGTCCGGCAGGGCAGAGAAAACAAAGGTGACAAAAAGGAGCCACACCAGGGCCTTTGCTGGGAGTAACCCTGCTACCTTCAACCCTTTTTCCCTCCCTTGAAATCGGTCGTAGGGGCATTCCGCCTGAGGCGGATAGGAGCAATTCCCGCCTGAGGCGGATTTTCAACATGAATTGCCCCTACCGGACTGTGCCCCTACTGACTGCTACTTCTTCTGCTTCCTCTGACGGCGCTTCAGGATATATTTTTTTCTATTAAGTCTGTGTTTCTGTTTTCCTTCGTAACCAGCGGCCATAAATCCTCCAATAGCGATGTTTATTTTCCACAGAGTACCACAAAGGGAGAGGAAGTGCAAGCCCATGAACAGAGGACAGGGAACGGGATACAGGGAAAAAGATTTTTATCTGTCTGAGGCGGATTACTTGTCTCCTGTAACCTGTCCCCTTACAATAATCGGGGGTTCAAGGTTCTGGTGCCAGGGCCCTCTGGCGCAACTCCTCTGCATCTTTCATCAGTTCTGCCCTGATTTCTTTGGTGGGCCTGAACTCCACGGGCTCAAGCTGAAAATCAAAGACCCTTTCGTCTTTAATCGTTACAGGGATTACCAACTCCGAAAAGATGTCTGCTGGGAAGAACTCGTAGTAATGGGGCTTAAGGTTGGCCATCATGGTGAGCCTCTTATGGGTGAGCTTCCCGTCCTTATCCCTTCTTTCTATGGTAATCTTCCGGACGCCATGGTAGGTAAAGGGCATCTTTACGGGGCTCTCCCCCAGGAGCTCGTCGTCTAAGAATACCTTGGCGCCCGGGGGGTCTGTATTTATCACCATTGACCTGGTAACACAACCTGTGGCAGAAAATATCAGGATAAAGAGCAGGATATTACAGGAAGACCACATGGGCCTCTAGGTTCTCCAGGTTAAGGATGGCGGCAGAGGCCCTCCCGAACAGCCAGCCCCCGCACTCCCCGGGGTTTATATAAAGGGGGGTACCCTCTTTTATCTCAAACTCGTGGGTATGGCCGTAGATGACCACATCGGTCTGTCGGGTCAATTTCTCCCTCACCCTTTCCATGTAGTGGGTGAGGAGGATATTCCTCCCGGCAAGTTCAAAGAGATAAGGAGGCTCATGTACTTCCTTGCATAGCTCCCTGAGGCCGCTCTTCTCCCCGTCGTTGTTACCGAAGACCCCCACCAGCCTTACGCCCGGTCTCAGTAATTCCCTCATGGCGAAAGGGGCCACGAAGTCCCCGGCGTGGAGGATACACTCCACCCCCTCCTTTGAAAATCTATCCAGGGCTTTTTTGATAGTATTGAGGTTGTCGTGAGAGTCTGCCAGGATACCGACTTTCATGAGTATTTGCCATTGATTCTCATTTAAAATCCCTCAAAAACTGGCGGAGAGGCCGGGATTCGAACCCGGGGAAAGAGATTTACCTCCTTCAATGGGTTAGCAACCCACCGCTTTCCGCCGCTCTAGTAATTATCAAACGAGTTCCTTAAATTCTTCTAACGTCAGGCCCGATACCTTTATAATTTTACTCAGGGTGCTCTTTTTAATAGGTTTGTGTGCAGGAACAGTTATTTTTATTAACTCCCCCCTTATCCTTCTTTGAAGTCTTATGTGGCTACCACGTTGTCTTACGATAACAAAACCTGCACGCTGTAGTGCCTTAACCACCTGGGTGTATGGGAGGTTCGGAACTACACTCATACAGTAATTTCTCTTAAATCCTTGCCCTCTTCGGTTAGGAGTTCATCTTCCACGGGTTCCAGGTATAGCTCTATTGCCTCCTTTATATTTGCCAGGGCTTCTTCCTCTGTTTCGCCTTCGCTAATGCATCCTGGGAGAGAAGGGACATAGACCGTAAAGCCACCTTCCTCTGAGGGTTCTAAAATTACTTTGATTTTCATTTCATTTCTCCAAAAACTGGCGGAGAGGCCGGGATTCGAACCCGGGGAAAGAGATTTACCTCCTTCAATGGGTTAGCAACCCACCGCTTTCAGCCGCTCAGCCACCTCTCCGCCTCAGGTAGATAAGCCCGCAAGGGATTATATCTCCTGTAATTATAAGGGTCAATGAGAAATAGGGGTCAGGAAATAGGGGATAGGGAGTAGGGGGTAGGGAGTAGCAAGAAAAAAAGAATTCAATAGTCAGAATTCAGGAGTTGAAAGCGAGTATTCTGTATTACCCTATTCCCCGGCCCCTGGTCCCTAACCCAAACCTCTCAATAGAAAGATAATCCGGGCTGAATCTTCCAGGGCAGAGGTATAGCATAGGGCCTCCTCCAGGGTCTTTCCCACGGCAAAGCTCCCATGCCCTTTAATCATTACTACCTTATACCCCTTTAGCAATCCAGCGGCCTTGATGCCCACGTCCTTAGAGCCTACTACCTCCGTAGTCTCTATAATCGGTACCTCCTTTAGCAAGATAGCCCCCTCTGCATCCCTGGGCCTTATGTCCTTCTCTACAATGGACAGGGCAATGGCATGTGGGGGGTGGGCATGGAGGACGGCCCCGGCCCCCGAGTGGAGGTATATCTCCCTGTGGACGGGTAGTTCAAATGAGGCCTTTTTTGTAGCAGGGCCTGTGTCATTTAAATCAAGTTTTATAATATCCCCCCTTTCCAGACAGCCCAGCATACTGGCATGACGGGTGATAAAGATCTTATCACCCTTCCTTATGCTGGCATTACCGCCGTGGGAGGTGATGAGGCCCAGGGCCAGCAGTTGCTGGCCGACTTTCTGGAAAGTTTTTAGCATTACTAAGAGGTTCTATAAAGAATAAACGGCCATTGGGATTTCCTTCTCGGCCTTTTTACGCCCTTTAACAATAACCTCAATCCTCTTAAGTACGTTTGCGGCATAGTAGCGAGTGCCGCACCCCGAACACACACCCGCAGGGACGTTTTTTATTAATACGTACCTCTTCCCAACCTTTCGGGGTAAGTCAGTTATCTTCTCAACAATGGCCCCATTGCAATATTCACAATGTTCCTTGTCCCAGAATCCCAAAGTATGTCACCTCCTTTCATCTTTTTGGTCTATTCTCATATACAGTTATAATACAGACTTTCCCTGTTTTCGTGATTTTACACACTATACCTATATTTCTTTTATCCAATGCAGAACCAATCACCTCATATTTTCCTTCACGAGGCCAGGCTCTACGAATCTTACCAGTTAGAATCCCATTTTCCACATCAAAGACATTAAACCCGTCAGCCATTGCCTCATTGTCAGCATGTTCGGTAAGGTAATAAAGGCCATCTGAGACAAGGGCACGAATCTGGCCTATCTTGCTCAATTATGTCTCCTGGAGCAGTCGCTGGCCGACCTTCTGGAAGGTTTTTAGCATTAATCGGAGGTCTCGTCTACGGTTGAGGTGGTGCTGGAAGTTCTAATCCTTTTACTTCAGGGAGAGTGCCCATTATGCCTTTTACAGTGCCGTAGAGGTTAGTGATACGATGAGTTGACTTCTTTCGGAGTTCTCTACGTTGGGCCAGGATGTTAATAATCAACCGCTCTTCTTTTTCGTCAAGGTCTCTGAATGCGTTTATGTCCTCTATTATCCCCGCAAGAAGCAGG
>JASEHG010000059.1 GCA_030018855.1 Candidatus Brocadiaceae bacterium | reverse complement strand
GGGACTCCAAGAAGACAAAGGAGGAGATGCGGGTGGAGCTAGAAAAACTCAGGGCTCAACTCGCCGAATATAACACCCTCATACTCCGCATCCTGAGCAGGATGAGCAAGGAACAGGAAAAACAGGAACCCTCCCCACCTCCCCGTTAGGGATTAGGGACTAGGCTGTAGGGGCAGGGTTTACCCCTGCCCGCACCCTCCCTACTCCCCGTTAGGGATTAAGGGGTTAGGGACCAGGGGTAGCCGCAGGCTTTAGCCTGCGTTATACTACCCCAGTTAGGGATTAGGGGTCAGGGACCAGGGGTTAGTAATTGACAAAGAAAAAGATACCAGTTAAATTCCCCAGGCTTAGGTGCCCTAGCCCTAAGGTCTTCAAGACCAAAGGCGACAGGCGCCTAAAGAAACCTACTACCGAGGAATTGAATGAACTGGAGAAAAAGGATGAATAAGCTAATCTCCCTTGCCGCGGTAATGTCTTTATTCATACTTTTTTCCCACCCGGCCGGGGCCGTATGGACTAAGCTTACTGAGGAACAGACCAACCTGGCCATCGCCTACGGTAAGACCAATAAGGAGGCAGATTACCTGACCTTCTTCAAGGAATGGCGGGTGGACCTGGGTTACGGCAAGGGGGCCGCCAGGGTCATTACCCCATTCTCCAAGGTGGCCTTTGAGGCGAAAAACTCCCCCTTTGAACACGTCAAATTGACGCCCGATGACATAAATAAGCTCCTGGAAGAACTGAAGGACAGGCTTGCCTTCGGGGTGTCCCTCTACGGGGACGAGTTAGACTTCGCTAAGGACTGTCACGCAGTCCTCAAGCACAAAGGACAGACTATAAAGCCAGTGGAAGAGCGGCATGACAAGATAGCAGAAAGTACCAAGTCCTGGCCCCAATCGCCTGCCTACAGGGCCATCTGCTACTACTATTTTGACCTACACCGTGTAGACCCAAACAGCACGGTAACCCTTGAGGTCTCTACCTCAAAAGGGAGGCCGGTAGAATTCACGTTTGACCTGTCAAAGATTAAGTAATTGTAGGTGGAGGGAAAGATAGAATTTTTGAATTTACCCCTCCTTAATTACCATATAATGCAAACAAAAAAAGGGTAGCTGAGAGAGGGATGTGTCTGTTATTTATAAAGACCCGCCCTCAAACGCACCCTTTAACGAGAAGATACCAATTTTAAAACAAAAAAGGCTGGAAGTCGGTTGATTACTCATACTACGTAGGGCATTTCACTACACTACATCGTTCAACCGGCTTCCAGCCAAATCTCTCACGAACGGCGCTCACTCCTTTGGCTGGAAGTTAGGTCCCAAAGTTTGGGTTTTTAAACCCTTTTCTCTGGTTTCTAACTCCCAGCCAAATCCTTCCTTACTAAACTAATTTCCTAACCGCTTAAGGCAGATACCCGCCCCCTCCTTTCACGCACACTATCGGTAAAAGGCCGTAAGCCCTTTATGTGCTTCCCCTAGAGCTCTCTTAGGAAGAGAAATTCTTATGGAATTCCTTAGCTTGCACCTTGCTTTTGGCCTTTTACCGATTCCTCTATATCAAAGAGCGGCGCCCTTTTATTCCAAAATAATTATACCACATCATTGCACGGTTGTCCAATAACTCAATAAAAACATATACTGGCAAAGCTCACCATCCCCATAGGGTCTGGCCACTGTCCGTATTTCATCAGCCTCCCTTTGGAGGCCCGTATCACCTTCAAGAGGGCATATATGGAAGTAAGCCCGCATATCTTCCTTTTATCCCCATCTCTCTGCACGTCTGCGAAGAACCCCTCTGCATCCACTGCCTCTATGAACCTGATGGTCGCCGTGTCCTCCTGGGCAATGGCACTCAGTCGCTCCTGGTCTGCATAGAAGGGGTCCCCAAAGCGGGGACCCACATGACTCAAGTCGGCACTAGCTATTACGCAGGTCTTCTTGGGATACGTGGACATCGTCTCTTTCAATACCTCCAAAAAATCCTTTACCTCCGTCAGGGTGCAAGGGCCTGAACCATTTTGTAGTGCCCCCTGAAAGGAGGAACAAAGGATTGGGACTATAGATACGTCTCGCCTTCCCCCAAACAGGTATTGGAGGAAGACCGCCTGCAACTCTACGGAGTGCTCCGCCTTATGGGCAAATTCCCCCTTAATGAACCTGCCCCCCGTCGCCTTCATCAGGACCTCTACAAAGGGCCGTTCTGTCTTAAGCACACCCATCGGCGTCTCAAAATCCTTCCTGGTCAGGGTAAAGGCCTCTCCCGTTGGGCGATGGGCAGTCCCAAGGAGTATAAAGACCCTTGCGCTGGAAGATTCTACTATCTCCTTGTAGGCCCAGGCAAAACAAGGTCCTCCCCTGCCAAAATCAATATGGGGAATTACTGCCCCCTTTAACACGTCCCTCTCCTGCCTACCCGGAAGACCGTTGGGACCCCCCTCTGCAAGGAAGAACCCCTCTAATTGGGACCTTAACGCCCTTGGGTCTCCCTCATAAGACCTACCCGCTAGGGTGGCCTTTCTTAAACTGGAGTTACTGAATTCTCCACGCAGGCCCTCTACGAACGAGTTAAATCTCTCCCCCTCAAGGAGTGCGTGGGCATCTAACTCCTTTACCATCCCTTCCAGGTGCTCAATAAACAACGCCGTCCTGTGTCTCTTGGCAAACTCGGCCTGGATATCCCTCAAGGAGTGATGCCCGTCAAAAAGGCGTAACACGTCCAATAGCTGATAAGGGACAAAGACCATTTTTTCTGTGATGCCTATGGGGTCTCTTATACAGAGTAACTTCTGGCCGGTTACTTCCACGGGAAAGATTTCAACAGGACGTAGTTTAGGGTATTCCATTTCTTTACTATATCCAGGAGATGTCTTCGGTCGTAATTTAGATGTTTTTATATACTTTATAAAGGTGTATTTCAAGGGAACAACCCTTCGGGGTCATGCGCGAAGCCTCGTCATAGGCGAATCCGCCTTCGGCGCGACTTGACAGCATGGATGGAGTAGGTAATAATCGCCCCAATCCGCCTGAGGCGTAGGAAGGGGCCAGTAAAGGGGAATCCGATGACAAAAAGGTGTATCGCAGTGATAGGGAGCGGTGAGGCCACAGAGGAGGAGTCCAGGAATGCCCTGGAAGTAGGGCGGGAGATAGCCCGCCGGGGCGCCGTCCTGGTCTGTGGTGGGCTGACCGGGGTTATGGAGGCCGCCGCTAAGGGGGCAAAAGAGATGGGCGGCCTTACCCTGGGTATTATTCCAGGGGAAGACCCCTCCAGCGCCAACCCTTATATAGATATAGTTATACCCTCCGGCCTTGGTATAGCAAGGAACGTCCTCGTGGTCTCCTCGGGACAGGCCGTCATAGCCGTAGGGGGCAAAGTGGGTACCCTCTCTGAGATTGCCATCGCCTTTGTTATAAAGAGACCCGTCATAGGATTAGGCACCTGGCAGATAGAGAAGGCCCGCGCAGGGGGGAACGAGATAATCTTTGCCAGGGATGCCAAGGAGGCGGTAAAGAAGGCCCTTGAATTAAGTAGGGGTTGAATATCTTCAATCCCTACCTACAAAGGGTTGAATATTTTCAACCCCTACCTACAAAGAAAATTTGGCCCTGCACCTTAATAACAGGTGCAGGGCCTGCGGGTTCTTGAACTTCTGGTAGGGGCGTGCGTAACACTCCCCTACGACGGGCAGGGGCAAGCCCTGCCCCTACTTCTAAACCTTCTAGGCTACGGCTCTTACGGAGTAATTCCCCTTGTGTCTATCCCTGAGCTCTCCCAGCTTGGACTTGTTCCAGTTGGATATACGGCTGTAATATCCTACTATACGGGTTACTCCATAGAGGGGATTCTTTACCCCCGTCTCCAGGGCCTTAATTAGGGCATCTAACTCCTGTGTTAGTATTGCTTCCAGGGTAATATTGTGGGCTACCTTTTTTTCGTGGTCTAGCACCGTCAGACAGTGGGTAGAAAAGCCGTCGCCCTCTACATCCCCGTCTATCTCCAGGTACTCGTGGGCCTCTACGGCCTTGTTGAAGGACTGCAGTGCCACCTCCAACTCACAGATGGTCTCTACCCTGCCCCCTTTCTTCTTCATCTCCAGTATTGCTGGGGTCATCTCTCCTCCTTCCCATAAAAGCGGTAAATATTATAGAAAGACGCTCTGCACACCCTATTACCATCCCCTCCCATGTGGGGCATACTATAATACCTTATTCAGCCACTGTCAAGGGAAAAATACAATATTTAGTATGATTTTTTATTATTAACACTATATATAGTTGGGTCTATTACCTCGTGCCCCTTCCCTATGCGGAGTGGGCGGTGCATCGCCTTGAGGAGGAACTCCCTGGCAGTACGTATGGCTTCCAATAATGAGTACCCCTTTGCCAGCCCCGCGGAGATGGAGGAGGCTAGTATGCAACCGCTACCATGGACGTCTACTCCCGGGATGCGCCGGGCAGAAAATGTGGTAAATTCCCTTCCATCATAAAATACATCTTCCACCTCCTCACCCGTAAAATGTGCATGGCCACCTTTAATCAGTACGTTCTTAGCTCCCATAGCATGGAGCCTCCGTACCGCCTCCCATCTATCAGGGATATCCCTTATAGAAATACCCGTAAGCCTCTCGGCCTCAGGTATGTTAGGCGTTATTAAAGAGGCCAAGGGGAAGAGTTCTGATTTCAGGACCTCCAGGGCCTCCTCATTAAGTAAGGAATAGCCCCCTTTGGCCAGTATTACCGGGTCAATTACTACCTTGTCTATCTTGTACTCCTTTATTTTATCTGCCACCACTTTCACTATGTCTTTGTCCAGCAACATGCCTGTCTTCAGGGCATCCGTGCCTATATCTTGCATGATGGAATCTATTTGTCGGGCAACGAAGGCTGGAGGGACCGGGTAAATATCCTGGACCCCCTGGGTATTCTGGGCGGTGAGGGCCGTTACGATGGTCGTACCATAAACCCCCAGGGCCGTCACTGCCTTGAGGTCTGCCTGTATACCAGCCCCTGCACAAGTGTCCGAACCTCCAATAAGGAGCACCCTTTTCATGTCTTTATCTATCCCACACTGGCCAGCCCCAGGCGGCTCAGGCCACCCACGGAGGACCCCTGCAGTCTACCCTTTAAGGTGGGGAATCTTTTGAGTGTGGCATCTGTCTCCACCAGCCTGAAGGCATCTTCTCTGGCCTGAACCAGGAGGGGGAGGTCCCTTACCAGGTCTGCCACCTTCAGGTCTGGCAGGCCGTGCTGTCTGGTACCAAAAAGTTCGCCTGGTCCCCTGAGCTTGAGGTCCTCTTCTGCAATAATAAAGCCGTCATTAGTCCTGGTGAAGACCTCAAGCCTCTTTTTGGCCTCAGGGCTGCCGGGTTCGGCAAGGAGCAGGCAATTAGATTGTTCCGCCCCCCTGCCTATCCGCCCCCTCAGCTGGTGGAGCTGGGCCAGACCAAACCTCTCGGCATGTTCTATGACCATAATAGTGGCGTTAGGCACGTCAATACCCACCTCTATAACGACGGTAGAGACCAGGATATGTATCCGTCTCTCCCTGAAGTCGCGCATGATACGTTCCTTCTCTGCGGAAGTCATCCGCCCGTGGAGGGGCTCCACTCTGAACTCGGGGAAGTATTTCTGGAACAATCTTGCACCCTCTTTGGCCGAACGGAGTAGGGGCACGTTGCAACGTGCCCCTACTGATTCCTCTATTAGGGGATACACGACAAAGACCTGCCTCCCCTCTCTTAGCCGACAGCGAAGGAACTCATAGGCTTCCTGGAGCCTTTTCCTGGATACCCAGAGGGTCTTTACAGGCGGCCTCCCAGGGGGCATCTCGTCAATGATAGAGACGTCCAGGTCCCCGAAGAGGGTCAGGGACAGACTCCTGGGTATGGGTGTCGCCGTCATAACGAGGACGTCTGGTCGCTGCCCCTTCAGTCTCAACCCGGCCCTCTGCAATACACCAAACTTGTGCTGTTCGTCCACTACCACGAGACCCAGCTTCTTAAAGTGGACGTCTCTGGATATAAGGGCATGGGTGCCTACGGCTATATCAATCTCTCCTTTGGCCAGGGCCTCAAGGTTTTCCTTCCTCCTGGGACTGCCCCCGGCAAACAGGGCAACCTTTACCCTTGCGCGAGCCAGGTAGCGCCCAAGGGTACGGTAGTGCTGTTCCGCCAGTATCTCCGTAGGGGCCATAAGGGCGGTCTGAAAGCCGTTAGCCACGGCGGCAAGCATGGCGTAAAGGGCCACCACCGTCTTGCCTGAGCCTACGTCCCCCTGGAGGAGACGGTTCATGGGCCGTGGACTCTCCATGTCCCTCCTGATATCCCCTATGGCCCTCTCCTGCGCCCCCGTTAGCCTGAAGGGAAACAGTCTGCGGACGTGGACGTCTACGTTGGGACCTATGCTAAAGGCGTAGCCCTTCTCCTGTCTTACCCTGTTCCGTCGCAGGGCCACGGCCATCTGAAAGAGGAATAGCTCCTCATAGACCAGCCGTTTCCTGGCCCTCCTCATGGCCTCCATAGAGGCAGGGAAATGGACCTCCTTTACGGCCTCCTGGAGGGGCATCAGCCGCCTGAGCCTCTGGAGTGATGGGGGGATTACTTCTTCAAGGTATGGGACACACTCCTCCAGGGCACGCATGGCAAGCCTCCTCAGATAACCCTGCCCAATCCCCTCGGTGAGGGGGTATATCGGGACAATGCCAGTGTAGGGGCGACTGTCAGCCTTAGGCGGGTCGCCCCTGGCCGTCAGGTCTCCCCTGCCCTCGTCCAGAAACTCAAATTCGGGGTTAACTATCTGGAGGTATTTGTAGCTCCCTATCTTCCCGTGGAGGAGCACCTCCTGTCCCTTACGGAACTTCTCCGCAAGAAAGGGCTGGTTAAACCACGTGGCGGCGATGGTCCCCGTACGGTCATCCACCAGTACCTCCAGTAAGGTCCTCCTGCCCCTGGTGGGTTTTAGACCGACGTCTAACACCGTCCCCTTTACCGTGGCAGTGGAACCAAACTTTACGTCCTTTATGGGCGTAATCTGACTCCTATCCTGATAATCCCTTGGTAAGAAATAAAGCAGTCCCTGTGGGGTGAAGAGGCCCAATCTGCCGAGTAGTTCGGCCCGCTTTGGCCCTACGCCCTTGAGATACTGGAGGGGTTTCTGGAGTGGGTTGTCTCTGGACTCAATAGGCGTCTTTACCAGCCCTACAGCCACTTCTTCTTCCTGAAATAGACCATCATTGAGATACCAATAACAATTATAACGCCCCAGACAGTGAAATAGCCCCACTTCCACGTAAGCTCTGGCATATACCTGAAGTTCATACCGTAAACACCGACGATAAAGGTAAGGGGCATGAATATAGTAGCTATGATGGTGAGTACCTTCATCACCTCGTTCAATTTATTACTGATACTTGAGAGATAGATATCAAGCATCCCTGAGAGCATGTCGCGGGACGTCTCTATAGAGTCAATTACCTGGATGGTGTGGTCATAGACGTCTCTGAGGTATATCCTGACCGCCTCCTTAATCAGTGCCGATTCCCCCCTTTCTAGTCCACTGATTACCTCCCTCAGGGGCCAGATTGACTTGCGCAAGAACAGCATCTCCCGTTTCAGGTTATGAAGGGTTTGTAAGGTCTTTCGTGTCGGACGTGTTACCAGCTCCTCCTCCAGGGACTCTATGCCTTCTCCAAGTCTCTCCAATATTACGAAGTAGTTGTCCACTATAGAGTCCAGGAGGGCGTAGGCGAGGTAATCTGCCCCCATCTTCCTTGGGTGCCCCTTGCCCGTCCTTATCCGCTCCCTGAGCGGGTTAAAGACGTCCACCTCTATCTCCTGAAAGGAGAGGACAAAGTTCTGGCCCAGGATTACACTCATCTGCTCACTGACTATCTCGTTAGTCCTTCCGTTGTAGAAGAGCATCTTAAGGACGACGTAGACATAGCTGCCGAAATCCTCCATCTTCGGGCGCTGGTCGGTGTTCAGGATGTCTTCCATCACTAGGGGGTGCAGTCCGAAATAACCGCCAATCTTTTCTATAACCTCTGGCCGGTGGATACCAGCCACGTCTATCCACGTAACGGCGGGCCTATCCTTAAAGGGGAGGCACTCCTCCGGTGTCTTTACCTCTTTCTCATGGAAGTGCGTCTCGTCGTACTCCATTACTCTTATCCTAACTTCCTCGGTCTTCCTCTCCCCGATGTGGATCAGGGTACCAGGCGGGAGGCCTACTTTTTTAGACCGTTTTTTGATGCGTTTGGGCATGTTTTTGGAGTCCCCGCCTGAGGCGGATTCTCAACATTGACTGTGCCAATGGGCCTTTTATTCCTATGCGGACAAGTCTAAATACCTGTCCCTACATCTATTTGCTGTTCGGGAGACCCTTCGCTCCGCTCAGGGTGACAGGCATCTAAATGTCATTCTGAGCGGAGCGAAGAATCTCTTTGAGTATGTAGGGTGCGTTACAACGCACCCTACTTCTTGCCCTGCATTCCCCCTCCCTTGAGGGAAGGGGGAGGGTGCAATCTGAACCACCTAAACCAGAAATCACCCTCTCCCTACCCTCCCACCTCAAGGGGGAGGGAAATACTGCCGACCTTCCAACCAACTGGAAGAAATTTAGGACCTACAAGAGCTTTATCCCCAGTTCCTTTAGCTGTTGTGCATCCACCTCTGACGGGGCATCGGTCATGAGGCAGGAGGCCTTCTGGGTCTTGGGGAAGGCAATTACTTCCCTAATGTCTTCCAGTCCAAGGAGCATGGCCGTCAGCCTGTCCAGCCCCAGGGCAATCCCCCCGTGGGGAGGGGCACCGTATTTGAACGCCTCCAGTAAGAAGCCGAAACGCTTCCTGGCCGTCTCGTCGTCCATACCGAGGAGGCGGAATATCCTCTGCTGTAGCCCCTGGTCGTGGATACGGATACTGCCCCCTCCCAGCTCCACACCGTTGAGCACTATGTCATAGGCCCTGGCCCTCACCTCACGGGGGCGTTCCTCCAGGTGGGGTATGTCCTCAAGCTTGGGTGAGGTGAAGGGGTGGTGGATGGAGACGTATCTGCCCAGGGTCTCGTCAAACTCCAGTAAGGGGAAGTCCGTTATCCAGGTGAAGCAGTACTCTTCACCCTTGATTAGATTTAGCCTCTTTGCCAGGTTGAGTCTGAGCTGGGAGAGGCTCTGGGAGACTATCTTTTCCCTGTCGGCCACGAAGAGGAGGAGGTCGCCGGGCCTCGCCTCCATACGTTCCCGTATCTGTACCTGGAGGCCCTGGGGGAAGAATTTGGTTATGGGGGAGGCCAGACCGCTATCGCCTGCGGTGCTACCGCCTTCTACCTTGAACCAGGCCAGGCCCTTTGCCCCGTGCTGTCCCACAAAGCCCGTGAGTTCCTCTATCTCCTTCCTGGAGAAGGTGCCACAGCCCTGTGCGTTGAGTCCCCTCACAAGCCCGTCCCTTTCAACGGTCTCCTTGAATATCCTGAATTCAGAGCCTTTGGCCAGGTCGGTAATCTCTTTTATGGTCAGGCCGAAGCGCATGTCGGGGGCATCACTGCCGTAGAGTTCCATTGATAGAGAGTAGGGGAGTCTGGGGAAGGGGATAGAGACCTTTTTCCCCAGGAGTTTCTCAAAGACCTCTACCATGAAGCCCTCTATGATGGACATGACGTCCTCCTCCTCTACGAAGGACATCTCCATATCAAGCTGTGTGAACTCTGGCTGTCGGGTGGCCCTCAGGTCCTCGTCCCTGAAACACCTGACAATCTGGAAGTATCTGTCAAGGCCAGCCACCATAAGAATCTGTTTAAATAGCTGTGGTGACTGGGGGAGGGCATAGAAGGCGCCCGGGCTCATGCGGCTGGGTACCAGATAATCCCTGGCGCCCTCGGGCGTGCTCTTCGTCAAAAACGGTGTCTCTACCTCTATGAAACCCTGGGAGTCCAGATATTGACGGATAAGCTGGCAGAGCCTGTGGCGGAAGATAAGGTGGTTCTGCATGGTAGGCCGTCTCAGGTCCAGGTATCTGTAACGGAGGCGGTGCTCCAAGGAGACGTTTGCCCCTTCCTCTACCTCAAACGGTAGCATCTCAGAACGGTTGAGTATATCAAGTTCCATGGCG
>JASEHG010000058.1 GCA_030018855.1 Candidatus Brocadiaceae bacterium | reverse complement strand
GATTTTGAAGAAATCTTTAGTTTTGTTATCGGCGTCAAGAGATTCTATACTCTTTTTCAGATAAGCCAACTCAAGAATGATTTCTCTGTTGAACCAATTATCTCTGTAGGGAAAAGAGGGTATATCAGATTCCCGTACTTTTGATGGTTGATAATTCACTATGAAACGCAAAAGGCACTTTTGAGAATATTTTAACTCCTTTTCATCCAAAGGCATCACTTTTACTTTTGAAAGGAAATGTGAAAATGGGTCAACATCAATTCCAACGGAATGTCGCCTAAGAAGTAGCGATTCAACATTTGTTGTTCCACTGCCCGAAAAGGGATCAAGAACAAGATCATTTTCCCTGGAATAACGCTTTATGAGCCAACGAGGCAACTCTGGAAAGAATTTGGCAGGATATTTATGCAATCCATGAGTGAGGCTACTTTGGTCATAGCTGATAAATAAAAACCTTTTCCCATCTTTTATTGGCAAGTCTACTGGAATCTCACCATCAACACGTGTAATCTTCTCACCAAACTCATTTACTATTTCCTTAATGTTATCCAATAAATGATTATCGAATGACTGTTGGCCCCTGCCATTAGATAATCCATTCCGCCTGCCATTTCTTCTAACAACTCTTTCTCTTATCTCATCTAAAGAAATAGGATAAAAGGATTTTTGTGCAACCACTTGCATTTTTCAACCTTTATTTATTACTCTATTCCACTACGTTCTACTTCAACCCTACAGCCAAATCCGGGAGCCGTATTCGTTGTACGGATTTGCTCAGTCTTTATATCAATTACATACAATATAGTCAAGCTTAAACAGCCTATAATACAAGATATTGTATGCCCCTACCCCATGGTCCAGCCCATTAAGGCATAGGTATCATCGGTGTTCAGGGTGTGGTGCAGGGGGTGTGTCCATGCGGCCCTGGCCCTTGCCTCCAGGAGGCGGACCAGTAGGGCGGTTAGGACGTGGCGTAGGGGGTGCGTCCGTGTGGGATGGAGGAGACATATCTCTGCGTGGTGGAAAGGGCTTCCTCAGGCGGTCTTTCATCTCCCTTCGGCGTTCAGGTGGCAGGTCCTTCCACCTCTTGAACCCTTTCCGTAGCTCTTTCCTCTTTTCCGGGTCAAGGGACCTCCACTTCTCGTAATTCTCTAATAGCCCCTGCCTCTCTTCCGGAGACAGGTTCTTGAAACGCCTGAACCTCTCCTTTAGAATCTGGCGCTCTTCCGGGGGCATGGCCTTGAATCTCTGAAGATTCTGTTTCAGCTTATCTCTCTCTTCCGGAGGGAGGTCCTTCCACTGGCGGAAACGTTCTTTGATTGCCTCCTTCTGCTCAGGGCTCATCTCTCGCCATCTCTTGAGCTTATCTTTGAAACCCGTGTCTTCCTTAGGCAGAGTTGGCCCTACTATTTCCTCGGCCAGCCCCGTACTATGTGGGTACAGGGCGAGGGCAATGGTTGAGATAAGGAGACAGGCAATGGTGGCTAATATAGCCGCTTTGTTTAGTATAAGGACTGTCCTTCTCATTTCTTCTCCGACTTCTTGTCCTTTCCTGGATTAGACTTATTCTCTCCTTCTACCCCTTCGTCCCTTTGCTTAAGCTCGGGGTAAGCCTTCAGGGTCTCCATATCCTGAAGCAGTTCGTACTCCTCCAGCATCTCAAGGACTTCAACAATCTCTTCCTCTTCCTTAGCGGTCTTGTCCTTGGAGGCCTTAGAATCTCCAGCACCCAGTACAGGCGAAGAGACGAGCATTATTATCAACACCAATACTAATAACCTCATGCCCCTTCCGTGGAAATGGCCTCTAAGTCCTCCAGGTTCTGGATAATCTCCATGTCCTGCACCAGGTCAAGCTGTTCAATTAGCTCATACTCCTGGGCGACCAGGGACGTCTCTATCTTTGTCTTAATAATATATGCACTTACACCCAATGACACCATCAGCACAAACGGCGTAATAGCCGAGACGAGGGTAACAAGGAGTTTATGCCGCTGTCTCTTTTTTATCTTCTTGAACACCCCCGCAAGGTAGTCTCTCTCAATGACCTTTATAGGAGGGACGCCCCGTTCCACCCCCTTTAGAGTGGCGTTGAGGTCTTTCCAGGAGACCTGACACCTGGGACAGGTAGAGATATGGTCTGATACGGCGGACCTTGTGGTGGCATCCACCTCGTTGTAGTAATAGTTGACTAGCTCTCTTTCTACCTCTTTACACGTCATGACCTACCTCCAGCCAGGGGGACTGTGGGAGAATGCGGAATAAAGGAAGTTAGTTTACTCCCTACTCCCTACTCCCTACTCCCTACTCCCTACTCCTACCTCCAGCCCTTTAATCTCTCTTGCAGGGACCTCACGGCCCTGAAGAGGTGTATCTTAACCGTCCCCTCAGCACAGTTAAGGACCTCGCCTATCTCGGATATCTTCATCCCCTCCATGTGCTTCATGATAAAAACCTCTCTCTGCCTTACAGGAAGTCCTCTGACGGCCTCCTCTACAGCCCTCTTAAGCTCCTTTTGCCTGACCTCCCCCTCCACGTCCTCCCGGGCATGGGGTTCCATCTCCTTTTCAATATAAGGGTCCAGGGACTGCTCAGCCCTCTTCTGCCTGCCCGTGGCGGTTCTGCGGCAGAGGTTAATAATAATCCTATAGAACCAGGTCTTAAAGGTGCTATCCCCTCGGAAACCTTTGATATGGAGGTACACCTGCGCAAATGCCTCCTGAGATACGTCCCTGGCATCCTCAGGGTTCCCCAGGAAACGGTAGGCCAGGGAGAAACCCATCCCCTTGTACCTATCTACCAGCTCTTCAAAGGCCCTTTCATCCCCTTCCTTAATCCTCTCTATGAGGGTATTCTCGGGGTCGTATCTCTCCACGTTTCAGACCCTTAGTAATTAGATAAGCCCTGCCCCATAAAAGTTTACATTGTAACTGCCGCAAGTTTTTTATAGACGGGATATTAAGGGTGGTAAGCACTGGATACTAAGTACCAGGGACTAAGCACTAAGGACTAGGCACTAGGCACCAAACAAACCTCTTTTAGTCCTTAGTGCGTAGTGCCTAGTCCCTAGTGTCTAGTGTCCATCGGTGTTCTGGATGCCTTAGTCCTTCTTCACTATCCCCTTACGGGAGATAGCAGTCCACTCTGACCAGGGGTCCCACTCCACAAAGCGGGTCTTGTTAGTGAGCCAGTATTCTGTGCCCTGCCGTGTGCGGGTGCAGACAATGGCCTCCGTGTTGCGGGTCTGTCTCTGGGTTACCTGTCGGTAGTGGAAGCAGTCTACCTGGTGGAAGTTTATACTCTCCTTGTCCTGCACCTCTACAAGCTCCAGGTCCTTTGGTTCCACCTCCCCATTCTGGAGTTTCTCCTCAGGGATTGCCACCTCGTAAGTAACCCTCTCTTCCACCTTCAATGTAGCCAACTTTGGGCTATACTTGACATCTGGGACAGGGATGGGTGGTGCCTCCCCTGTCATAAAGATATCTCGGCTGTAAGTGGCCAGGGTCAGCTTACTTACTCCGATAAAAAGGACGCACAAACCGGCCAGTACCAGGAAAGACCCTTTTCTTTGAAACCGCATTCTTATTACCTCCTATATAGAAAAATATATAACACGCCACAATTATACTTTTTCCCTGTACTGCGTCAACATTTTAACCCTGTAGGGGTTGAATATTTTCAACCCCTACCGTTTAGACGCATTGACGGACACTAACATAGATGTTATATTTTCGGGAAAGTAGGGGCGACCCAGCGAGTCGCCCCTACAAGAGGGGTTGAATATTCCCAATCCCTACTGTTTAGAAATTGGGTCAATCAGTAATTAGTAGGGGCACGTTGCAACGTGCCCCTACCGCATACCCCTTATCCGCCTGAGGCGGACTATGACATCAGGCGGAGAGAGCCTTGTACTAGGGTGTAACGAACAAATGGAGGAGGCGATACGAAAAGCGGAAGCCCTTATTGAGGCCCTACCCTACATAAAGGCCTTTAAGGACCGCGTGATAGTAATAAAACTAGGGGGTAGTGCCCTTGCAGAGTTAAACATCCTCCAGGAATTCCTGGAAGACGTGATATTTATGAAGACGGCAGGCATGCGGCCTGTACTGGTCCACGGGGGTGGGCCACACATCAGCCGGGAGATGACCAGGCGGGGAAAACAACCCCAATTTATTCAAGGTCACAGGGTTACTGATACAGAGACCCTTGAGGTGGTGGTGGACGTCCTGGTCAATCAGGTGAACGCTACTATACTCAAGGAGCTAGAGAGGCTAGGGGATGGAGGAGCTAATTTATGGAGACACGGCAGGCCCCCCCTTGAGGCAGAGAAATACATGCCGGCGGATGGTAGCGGCACCCTGCTTGACCTGGGTTGTGTGGGCGAACTCACCTCAGTAGACGTAAAGGCCTTTTTAGTGGCCTGCAAGGAGGGAAAGGTGCCCGTGATTCCACCTCTGGCCCGTTACAGACGGGGAAAGGGGCTGCTTAACGTTAATGCAGATAGTGTGGCCTCCTTCCTGGCCGTTGCCCTGAAGGCAGAAAAACTAGTCTTTCTATCCAATACACATGGGATTATGCTTGACCCTGAGAGAGAAGACTCCACAGTCTCCTCCCTCTCCCGTAAAGAGGTGGACTCCCTTATCAATAGGGAGGTTATTACTGGAGGGATGCTCCCCAAGGCCAGGGCCTGCCTCACGGCCCTGGAGGGTGGAGTAAAAAAGGCACACATTATTGACGGTAGATTGCCTCACTCCCTCCTCCTGGAGATATTTACCCATAAAGGGGTGGGTACACAGATAGTCCTTTGAAGAAAAAGACCAAAAAGGTAGATAGATTTTTTGTCCCGCTGGGACAGAAGCTACTGGACTTCTTCCAATCCGTAGGGGAGATGCTCCTGTTACTTGTAGAGGCAGTCGTGTGGTGTAAGGTAGTCTTCCGTAACCTGGACAAAGTCCTGCCCCAGATGGGGAAGATAGGGGCCGACTCCCTGCCCATCGCCTCCCTTACGGCAATCTTCGTGGGTTTTGTCCTCGCCCTCCAGACAGGGGTTGCCCTGCAACAATTTGGCCAGGAAGAAGACCTTGGGGCAATAGTCTCTATAGGTATGGCCAGGGAGTTAGGCCCTGTCCTTACTGCCATACTAGTTATAGGGAGGATAGGTGCCGCCATAACTGCAGAGATTGCCACCATGAGCGTCTCGGAGGAGATAGACGCCCTGAAGACCTTGAGCATAAACCCCGTCAGGTATCTGGTAATGCCCAGGTTTCTGGCCTGCGTTACCATGCTGCCCATACTGGTAATATACGTGGATTTTATCGGTACCCTGGGGGGTGCGGCCGTAGCTAAGGCCTATTTCAAGGTACCCTTCCTCGCCTACTTTGATAACGTGACCGAGTACCTGACGTTTGAAGACATGGCAAAAGGTCTGGTCAAATCGGCAGTCTTTGGGGTTATAATATCTATAGTGAGCTGTCATAAGGGTTTGACTACTACTGGAGGCCCGGGAGAGGTGGGGCTCGCCACTACTAATTCCGTGGTGTTATCCTTCGTAAGCGTTTATGTATTTAATTACTTTGTCACCAGGTTGTGGCTGGAGTAGACATGGGAACGAACGGGATAGCTATTGACGTCCGCCAGCTCCACAAATGGTTCAGGAATAACCATGTCCTGAGGGGAGTAGACCTTAAGATACCTGCCGGGACTGCCACGGCCATAGTGGGAGGTAGTGGGGCCGGAAAGAGCGTCCTGCTGAAACACATGGTGGGTCTCCTTAGCCCGGATTCTGGGAGCATCTATATCTTTAACCAGGAGATGCCCAGCAAGTATAGCCGTAGACTTGAGGAGATACGCCGCAGGTTTGCCATGGTATTCCAGGGCTCGGCACTGCTGAATTCCTTGAACGTAGGGGAAAACGTAGGACTCGGCCTCGTGGAGCAAGGAAGGCTCAGTCGTGAAGAGATAGACCAGGTTGTCCGAGAAAAACTTGCCCTTGTGGGCCTGAAGGGGAAGGAATCCGAACTCCCTGGAGAGCTCAGTGGTGGTATGAGAAAGAGGGTGGCCATCGCCAGGGCCCTTGCGATGGACCCCGAGATAATTCTCTTTGACGAGCCCACCACCGGCCTTGACCCTATAATGGCCCAGAACATTGATTCCCTCATAGCAGACCTCAGGGACAGGTTAAGGAAGACGGTGGTAATCGTCACCCACGATATGGATTCAGCCTTTGAGATTGCCGACCTCATCTGTATGATATACGAGGGTAAAATCGTTGAGCAAGGTTCTCCGGAGGCCTTTTGCAGGAGCACAAATCCTATAGTAGAACAGTTTATCAGCAGATTTAAGAGACACAATGGGGAGAGGGGACAAGGGGATTAGGGACTAGGGGCCAGCTCCGGTCCCTAGCCTCTGTCCCCTGACCACTAGCTAATGGAGGATAGTTATGCATTCGCCTACCTCTGCTAAAAAAGTAGGGATATTCTTTATCGTAGGCATGGTAATCCTGGGGGCAGTGACCTTCAGGGCAGAGCACCTGGGAAGATTCTTTAAGAAACACAATACGTACAATGCCTACTTCCAGAGTTCCAAGGGCGTCAAGAAAGGGGCCAGGGTCACCCTTTCAGGGATGGACATAGGGACGGTAAAAAAGGTGGTCGTGGAAGGGGATAGGCTCCTGATAGCCATGGCCATTGAAAAGAAAATACCCATCAGAGAGGGTTCCGTGGCCACCATCATCCCCGATTTCCTCTTTGGTAAGAGTTATGTGGACCTAAACCTTGTACCACCTACCCGACCCGTCTTACCCTCAGGGAGCACAATCAAGGGGGTAGACATCCCCGGCCTTAGTGACATGGTGGTGCGTTTTGATACGGCCATGTCCAGCCTGGAGAGGCTTGTCAGCGAGGATTTCGTCCATAACCTGGCAGGCGCCCTGAAGAGGGCCAATAACCTCCTGGAAGGGGTGGAGCAAGGTAAAGGGACCATGGGCCGTCTCTTCACAGACGAAACCCTCTTTAACGACCTTAAAGAGACCACGGGTAACGCCAATAGCCTCCTGGGCAAGCTGTCAAGGGGCGAGGGAACTATGGGCAAGCTATTTACGGATGAGACCCTCTTTAGCGAGCTTAAAGAGGCCACCTCCAATGCCAACGTCCTCTTAGGAAAGGTTAATAGGGGAGAGGGAACGCTTGGGAAGTTAGTAACCGAGGAAGACCTCTACAAAGACATAAAGAGGATGACCGCCAATCTTACAGAGACGGTAAACGGCTTCAGGACTATTATGCCCCACGGGGCCTTCAGCAGTATCCTGTACAGTTCCTTTTAGCGGCACCTTGGTCTCCCAACCAGAAGTAGCCGCAGGCTTTAGCCTGCGAGAAACTGACCAGAAGTAGCCGCCCGCCTCAGGCGGGCGAGAAACAACGCAGTCTAAAGGTTGCGGCTAAATTTGCAGTAGGGGCACGTTGTCCGCCTGAGGCGGATGCCCCTACAACTCTGGAAGGCCCATCCCTACACCACCTGGGTTGGCCTCTCCCCCCTACTCCCTACTCCCTACTCCCTGATACCTGGGGTCGGCCAGGAGCGTCTGCCTGTGGCCAGCCTTCTGCGATAAGTAGTCCATCACCTCTTCTGTGGCCTTATCCACCAGTTCTACAGTCTGAGACTCATCCAGGAAGCGTTCAAGCGGCACGGCATAGATATCGCTTCTTTCTTCCTGCCCCCAATAGGTATAGAGGGAGAGACCAGCGGTCTTGGTAAAGCCATCGGATTGGAACCTCAACAATACCATCCAGCCCTTTAGACCCTCAAGTCCCCTCTGCTCCAGTTTCTTCTTCATCTCCTGTTCAAAGAGGGTCTCAAACCTATTCTTGACCTTGACCACACGTTCCTTTTCGCCTGGAGTAAAGTCGGATTCAGGGACAGTCCTCATACCCTTGACGAAGCCCACGGTCATCTGCTCGGACATCCCCGAACATCCACCCAATCCGCCTAAGGCGGACAGGGCCACTCCCAATAAAAGGATTATTCTATCCAGTCTCATCTTTATCGTCAGGCAGTTAGGGTCCGCCTCAGGCAGACCCGCGTCCACCAGCCTGCCCTACAATAACAACTTTTGAGGAAAAATGCAATTACATCATATAACCCATCTCTGGAGGATGCCCCTACTCTTGAACTCTTAAACCCTTAAACGCTTGAACCCTTTTCTCCCTCCAAATAGATTTGCAATCCTGGGCGGCACTCTGTTATTATCTTAACCAAACCGTTTTGAATCTAGTAGGGACACGTTGTCCGCCTCAGACGAATGTCCCTACACCTAAAGGAAAGGTCCGGGTTGCGGTGAAGATTGGCATACCATGCGAGGTCAAGAAAGGGGAGACACGGGTGGCCCTCGTCCCGTCCATGGTGGGTGAACTATCAGGATTAGACGCCCAGGTATTGGTTGAAAAGGGGGCAGGGAGTAAGGCCTGTTTTTCAGAGCAACAGTATCAGGAGGCGGGTGCACAGATTGTCGCCGATGCCACCAGCCTATATCAGCAAACTGACGTCATCATCAAGGTGCAACCACCCACGTTCAATGAGACTCTGAAATCCCACGAATTGGACCTAATGCTGGAAGGCATCACCCTGATTGGGTTCCTTTCCCCCACTACAAATCGGGAATTAGTGGAGAGGCTGTTAACTAAAAAAATCACTGCCTTCTCCATGGAGCTGATGCCCCGCATCTCCCGCGCCCAGGGGATGGATGCACTGACTTCCATGGGCACCGTGGCCGGTTACAAGGCGGTACTGTTGGCAACCCAATATTCTGGCAAGTTTTTCCCATTGTTAATGACGGCCGCAGGGACGATCCCCCCGTCCACCGTGCTGATAATCGGCGCTGGAGTGGCCGGCCTGCAGGCCATCGCCACGGCCAGGCGGTTGGGGGCCAGGGTGGAGGCCTTTGATACACGCCCGGCAGTGAAGGAACAGGTGGAAAGCCTGGGTGCCCGCTTTGTGGAGATGGAACTCCCCAAGGAGACGGAGACTGCGGGTGGCTATGCTAAGGAGATATCACCAGAGTTCATCAAAAAAGAGAGGGAGGCCATCGGCTCAAGACTCCCCAAGGCCGATGTGGTAGTCTCCACAGCCCTGGTCTTCGGCAAAAAGGCACCACTGCTCATTACGGAGGAGATGGTGAAGACTATGCATAAGGGCTCGGTGATTATAGACCTTGCCGCCGAGCAGGGAGGAAATTGCGAATTAACCCAACCCGGCGAGGCAGTACAAAAACACGGCGTCACAATCTGCGGCCCGATTAATCTGCCCTCTTCCATGCCGGTACACGCCAGCCAGATGTATTCCAGGAACATCACGAACCTGGTGAAACACCTCTACCAGAAAAGGGACCGCCAGTTGGATTTTACGGATGAAATTACCAGGAGTTGTTGCGTCTGTAGTAATGGGGAGTTGCTGAGCGAGATTGTAAAGGGTGCGTTTTTGTGAAGCAAAACTTCTAGTGGAGGATAGCCCGGTATGACTGGACCATTACTCGTCTCTCTTTATATCTTTGTCCTGGCAATCTTTGTTGGGTTTGAGGTGATTTCCAAAGTGCCGCCCCTCCTGCACACACCGCTCATGTCTGGCGCCAACGCCATCTCGGGCATCACCGTTGTTGGCGCCCTTATCAGTGCCGGTGCAGGACACAGTGGTGCCAGCACCCTGCTGGGATTAATCGCAGTAATCCTTGCCACCATCAACGTGGTGGGAGGTTTCCTGGTAACTGACCGGATGCTGGAGATGTTCAAGAAAGAGGGTAGGGGCGACCGGCCGGTAGCCCCTCCTACCTAAATGGAAACAATAACAAACCTTGCATATCTAGTCTCGGCCCTCCTCTTTATCCTCGGACTGAAGGGGCTCTCTTCACCCAGGACCGCCAGGCGGGGGAACCTATTGGCCACGCTGGGTATGCTCATCGCCGTCGTCGTAACGCTATTTGACAGGCAGATACTTGATTTCACCTACATCATCGCCGGTATCGTCATCGGTGGTTCCATCGGTGCCATCTCAGCCTGGCAGGTGCCGATGACGGCCATGCCCCAGATGGTGGCCGTCTTGAACGGTTCTGGCGGTGGTGCCTCAGCGATGGTGGCAGTGGCCGAGTTCCTCCGTATGACGAGTCAACCC
>JASEHG010000057.1 GCA_030018855.1 Candidatus Brocadiaceae bacterium | reverse complement strand
CAAAGAGGTGTGAGTACCTGGCCCGCAAGAGAGAAGAATATATGCCCACCAGTGGTCCCCTGTCTGGAATAAAATCCTGTACGGTCTCCAGCCCCAGGTGTGCAAACTTCTCAGGAAGGTTGGTGGAAAGGAGTAGTTCTTCAAAGAGGGGGCTGAGTCTCTGGAGTTGGTATTCTACAATGGTGCGGTTACCAATCTTCAGGAAGGCCTTGTCCTGGCCCATCCTTGAACTCTTCCCCCCGGCCAGGATGACGGCGGACATCTTCATTACAACTCTTTCCTGGTAACAGGTAGCAAGGAACAGGCTACAGGCAACAGGAAACAGGAAACAGGAAAAAGATGTTTAGCTGTTACCTGTCTACTGCCACCTGTAACCTTTTCCTATACTTCTGCCTTCTGCACCTTAAGTTTTTCAATAAGCCTGGCGTTTTCCAGGGCTATGGCCAGTTGGGGTGCTATCCTGGAGAGGATAGCAAAATGCTTCTCCGTATAGTAGCCCTTTTTCTTACTGCTAAAGTTTATGGCCCCAATAATCTCCTCCTGGAAGGAGAGGGGGTAGCCCAGGCGACTGCGAATCCCCTCTTTTAAGAGTATCTTGTCTGACCAGTATCTGCCGTTCTCCGTATCCTCCACAACAACTGGCTTCCCCGTGGCAAGTATATCACCCATCATACTACCTACCTTCCTGGACATGGAGCCCGCACGGAGCTCGTTAGAGGTGTAGCCCCGTGTAAGGGCGAAGGTAACAAAGAAGGCCTGCTCCTTTTCGTGTACCCTGGTAATACTTATACGGTCAAAATCCACTACTTTTTTAATCTCATTGCTCACCGCACCAAAGACGTCCGTAAGTAGACTGGAGGCAATGATGCGGTTGAAGTTGTGGACGAATTCCTTTTCTTCCAGCGAACTGGCCATGGTATTGAAGGACTGGGCAAGTTGGCCCAGTTCATCAGTGGAGGTTACCGGTACCCTCTGGGAGAAATCTCCTGAGGCAATCCTCTTGGTAGCCTCATTTATGCCTATTATGGGCACCGATATCCTGCGTCCCACATATATAGATACCAGCACCAGTACCCCTGCCAGCACGAAGATGGTTACCAGGAACTGCCGTTGCATCCCCATCGGGGCGGCGTAGGCCTCTTCCAGGTCTATTTCCGAGATGACGCCCCAGCCGTACTCAGGAAGCCAGTGCCATACCCCCAGCACCCTCACCCCACGGTAATCAAGGTAACCCTTGGCATCGTAGCCCTCTTTCCCCCGCACGCACTCCTCCGCCGCATGGGTAAGCTTCCCGGTAGTAGGGTCTATCACCTTCAGTTCCAACGACGTCCGCTTTTTTATAAGCCCCATCTGACGGACGGTATTGATAAACTTGGACTCCGTAATCATTAAACCGTCCTTATCCACCAGGTAGGTCTCCCCAGTCTCCCCCAATTTTACCTTCCTCATCTCGTTACTCAACGCAACCAGGTCCACCTGGAGGGCAAGGACTCCCTGAATATTATACCCCTCGTCCCTGACGGCAGAGGAGACAAAGAGGCTGGGCACGCCATACTCCCTGTCTCCAAACTCGTTCAGGGCGGGAAACGTGGAAGGCGTTACCTTAGATACGTAGACCTTCCCTTTTATAGCCTCCTGGAAGAAGTCAAATTCTGTCAGGTATATGCCTACCAGGTTCTTTTCTGTACCAGCCTTTACCTTACCCTCTTTATCAATTATAAGGATGTCCTTGTATCCATGGGTATCTCTGACGAATTCTAACTGGGTCAATATCCTTTTAAACTCCGCACTATCCGTGAGGCACCTATGGAAGGCCATAATGCAGGTATCGCTGGCAAGGAGGGCGGCATCGTTCTTTCTCTCTTTCATCCAGGAGGAGACGAACTCTGACTGTTTGTGCCCCACCCCGGTGAGGTTCTGGATTACCATCTGTTCAAATGCCCTATGGACCACAGGGTAGACTATAAACCTCAACATCACCAGTGGCACAAGGGACCACAGGAGAAAGATTATTGTGAGTTTTACCTTTATGGAGTTGAACATTATATTTTATTTTACACTTCCTATAGATTATTTCAACCACAAACAGCGTGCCGCTTGACTTCCCCACCACAAGAGGCTATCCTTTGCCAGTTACCAGTCGCCGGTCAGCCTAAGGCGGGGCACGCAGACTGGCAACAAGAGGACTAACAATAGAAAACTGGGACGAAAGATGAAGGGTTTTATCTTAGCCGCAGACGTGGGCGGTACAAATATGCGCACTGCCCTCTTGAACGTAGAGGGGGAAGTCCTCAAGAGTCTAAAGAGGCCATCCCTGGCTCATAAGGGGAGAGAGGCCCTTATCAAACGCCTGGTGCAGATGTTTCAGGACACCCTCAGAGAGGGCGGGGCAGACATACGTAAGATAAGGGGGATCGGGGTAGGTTTTCCAGGTCCACTGGACACTGAGCGTGGTATAGTCTTTAATCCTCCCAATCTAAAGGGATGGCAGGAGGTGTATTTAAGGGATATTCTTGAGCAGGAGATGGGAAGGCCCGTGGCGCTGGAGAATGATGCTAACGCCGCCGCCCTTGGGGAGTACTGGAAGGGTGCAGGCAGGGGGACAAGGAGCCTGGTCTGCCTGACACTGGGGACTGGGGTAGGAGGGGGAGTGGTTCTGGAGGGGAGGGTGTGGCACGGGGCCAAAGGAATTGCCGGAGAGATAGGCCACATGACCCTGGTCAAAAATGGTCGCAGGTGTGGCTGTGGCAACAGGGGCTGTCTTGAGACCTACGGCTCTGCTACTGGGATAATAACCACAATGAAAGGGCTGCTTGAAAGACACCACATCAAGCCCAAGGAGGCCGTTACCCTGGAGAGGATGGGCAAATGGGCCAGGGCAGGAGATAGCCTGGCCCAGAGGGCTATAAAGGAGACCGGACTTAGCCTGGGGATAGGTATTGCCAACGTAGCTAACCTCCTTAACCCAGAGATGATTGTCCTTAGCGGAGGGGTAACCAACCTTGGAGGATACCTCTTTGGTCCACTCCGCGAGGAGGTAAAGAAGAGAGCCCTCCCTAAGGCAGTGGAAGGGCTCAGGATTGTAAGGGCTGAACTAGGAGACAGCGCCGGTGTCATAGGCGCTGCCAGGGCCTTGCTCCTTACGGTTGCACAAGGACGTAATGGGTAAAGTTCCCACTCTTTATCAAAAGGAGCAGTCCCTTGTCTGCCGGTCCTCTTGATACTACGGCCTGGTACTCCTGGAGGTTGTGTACCCGTTCCCTGTTCACCTCTTTGATTAGGTTACCTGGCTGGACTCCTGCCCGCTCTGCAGGACTGCCCGGCTCAACGTCTACAACCACCACACCCATATCCCCTTCGTAGCCAAAGCGTTTGGCCAGTTCGGGGGTAAGGGTATCAAGGGTCATACCAAAGTTTTTGGTGATCTCTTGCTGCGGCACCCCCCCTTTGGCTAGGAAGTCGGCAGGCTGTTCCCCAATGGTAACTGAGAGTTCTACTGGCTTACCGTCTCTCAGCACCTTTATCTTTACCACCTTTCCCACAGGTGTCTGAGCAACCGTATTCCGCAGGTGATTGACGTCCCTTATCTCTCTACCTTCTAACTCTACTACGACGTCACCCCTCAGCACGCCAGCCCTTTCGGCAGGGCTATTGGGTGTAACGTCACCGATTAGGGCCCCCTGGGAGGTAGCTAAATTAAAGGACTTGGCCAAATCTGGCGTTACATCCTGAATGGCCACCCCTAGCCACCCCCTTGTTACCTTACCTGTCTCCATCAGGCTCTTCATAACCGCTTTGGCCATGTTGATGGGTATGGCAAAGCCTATGCCCTGGTATCCACCGGTACGGGTAAAGATGGCCGTGTTAATACCTATTACCTCCCCCCTGAGGTTTAACAGCGGGCCACCACTATTGCCAGGGTTGATGGCCGCATCGGTCTGGATGAAGTCCTCATACTCGGCAATTCTCATCTGAGAGCGGCCCGTGGCGCTTATGATGCCGGCCGTTACGGTCTGGTTAAGACCAAAGGGGTTACCTATGGCAATAGCCCAGTCCCCCGTCTTAATCTTATCCGAATCCCCCAGTATAGCTACAGGCAGGTTCTCCGCCTCTATCTTTATAACGGCCACGTCCGTGGGCTGGTCTCTCCCTATGACCTTGGCCTTAAACTCCTTCTTCTCTGTAGCCAGGGTAACGTACAACTCATCAGCCTCTTCCACCACATGGTTATTGGTGAGGATGAAGCCCTTAGGGTCAACGATTAACCCCGAACCAGCACCCTCCTGACGGAACTCCTTGGGAAACTCCCTGGGCATCCTGGGTCTGGGGCCCCTCTCAAACTCCTCTCCAAAGGGGAGTTCCCTCCCTCCAAAAGGAGGGTGGAATCTCTCAAAATCTTCCCCCTTCATTATCTTCACGGCCTTTACGTGTACCACCGAGGGTTTGACCTTCTCTGCCACCTCGTTGAAGATTCTCTCAAAGAGCTGTGCAGTCTCTTCCAATTTAGCATCCGCAGCGAGGCATTCAGACCCTGGTGATAACACTGAAGGCGTCCGGGCGGAGAATTGGGTATTACTAAAAAGGCCCATTAGTAAGACCACCATACTCACTGTCAGGCCTTTTAGACAAAAAAGTCTAAAAATTCTCATCTTTGCTTTCTCCTTCTATATGCAATAAGACATCCGTAATTTATCACTACTCCATAATATCAAATATTTCTTAAAAAGGTAGGGCATTTTTAAAATCTTTCTGCATCTACAGCCCCCTTTTAGCCCCGAACATCTCCTTTATCTTCATCAATCTGGATATATGAAAGCGTTCTGCCTCGTCCAGCTTGGCCTTGATGAATTTTATCGTCTCCCTGAGTTCTGGCAGGAGGATGTATTCCAGGGCATTAACCCTCCGCCTGGTTTCCTCCACCTCCCTGGCAAGGAGTCTGACGGCGTGCTCCAGCTCGGCGAGTGTTAGGATTTTATTCAGGTAATTCCTCAGGGCTACTATCGCCGTATCCAGTTCCCCGGGGGTATCCAGGAGGCTGTAGCCTGCCGCAGGCGGGAGTTTTGCCTCCAGTCGCGTGAGGACCACGTTCAGTATCCGCCAGCGGGTAGTAGTAATTTGTAGGGGCACGTTGCAACGTGCCCCTACCTGCTCCAGGGCCGTCTCAACGACCCCCCTGGGGGAACCCATCCTGGCCAACAAGAAGGGCCTGAGGAGTTGGGGTAATTCCCTGTCTACCGAGACCCTGGCGTCCCGGTACTGTCTGGCCAGGGGCAAGAACTCCTTTACCAGGCCATCCAGCTTGTCCTTAATCATCTTGTGTCCCCTCAGGGCAAGGGCGTACCGCCTTCGGAGCCTGAGTAGTTCCATGCGGTTGGGATTAACCTTTAGTCTCACCTATTACCTTCAGTTATCAGTTGTCCGTTGTCAGTTATCAGTTGTTAGGGGTCTTTCTTTGGGATTTTACAAGGGCATTCAGCAATCTACCCACCACATTACACTTTTTGAACAATTCCGAATAGTCATCTTTATTAAGAAAATTCAGTCTAATGGAGAGTTTCAAAAGGGTGATACATTCGTATTGGGAACGGAGGGCGATCTGGAGAAAATATCTGAACTCTCTCCTGGATATTGAAGCACTTCCTTCTGCAATATTCAGTGGGATTGAGTAAGAAGCCCGTTTTAATTGTGAGGTCAATCCGAACAATTCCTCTTTTGGAAAATTCTTGGTTGTCTTGTACACATGCTCGCAAAATTCCATAGACCTTTGCCAAACTATTAACTTTTCAAACCCGTACCCATCACTGACGACTGAAGACTGACCACTGACAACTTTCATATCCGTTCCTTTTCTACTGTGATACCCGTTTGTAGTACTTATCCAGATACTCCGGTCTAATCCTCTTGAGTTCCTTTCTGGGGAGTATGCCCAGTAGTCTCCAGCCTATGTCCAGGGTCTCCTCTATGCCCCTGTTTTCTCCCTCCCCCTGCTGGACGAACTCCCTGTCAAAGCGGTCCGAAAACTCTACGTAGAGGCGGTCTGTGGGGCTGAGGGCACCCTCCCCCAGGATGACGGCCAGCTCTTTGGCACTCTTGCCTCGGGCATAGGCGGCATACAGTTGGTTAGATACATCCGCATGGTCCTCCCTGGTCTTGCCTCTCCCTATCCCCTTATCCTTCAGGCGTGAGAGGGAGGGCAGGATGTCCACCGGCGGCGATATGCCCTGGTTGTAGAGGGTGCGGCTGAGGATTAGCTGGCCTTCGGTGATGTATCCCGTAAGGTCAGGGACAGGGTGTGTCTTGTCATCTTCTGGCATGGTGAGGATAGGTATCTGGGTGATGGAGCCCTTTTTGCCCTTCAGGCGGCCGGCCCTCTCATAGATAGTGGCCAGGTCAGTATAGAGGTAACCCGGGTAACCCCTCCTGCCGGGGACCTCCCTCCTGGCGGCGGAGACCTCTCTGAGGGCCTCGCTGTAGTTGGTCATGTCCGTAAGGATTACCAGGACGTGCATGTCCAGTTCAAAGGCCAGGTACTCGGCCGCAGTAAGGGCCATCCTGGGCACGGCCAGGCGTTCTATCGGTGGGTCTTCTGCCAGGTTAACGAATACTACGGCCCTCTCCATGGCGCCTGTCTGGCGGAATTCCGAGATAAAGTAATCGGCCTCCTCAAAGGTGATGCCCATGGCGGCAAAGACCACGGCGAAGGCCTCAGTACCGCCGGATGCCTGCTCCTGTCCCGTAGAGAGGAGACGGGCCTGGCGGGCTATCTGGGCGGCGAGTCTCGCATGGGGCAGGCCGGCGCCTGAGAAGATGGGGAGCTTCTGCCCCCTTACCAGGGTATTAAGCCCGTCTATGGTAGATATGCCTGTCTGGATAAATTCGTTGGGGTAATCCCTCGCATAGGGGTTAATAGGGCTGCCGTTTATGTTGAGTCTCTTTTCCGGGATTATGGGTGGTCCCCCGTCGGCCACCCGCCCTTCTCCATCAAAGACCCTGCCGAGTATGTCCCTGGAGACCTGTATCTCCTGCCCCTTCCCCAGGAACCTGACCCTGACGTTGTCCCTCCCGATGCCGAGGGTGCCCTCAAAGACCTGTACCAGCACGGCGGAATCCGATATCTCCAGCACCCTTCCCCTACGTATATCTCCCGTGGGTAGTCTTACCTCGGTCAACTCCCCGTAGGTAACCCCCTCTACCCCTTCCACAATTACGAGAGGGCCAAAGACGTCCTTTATGCCAAACACGTCCTTTACGGTAAGGTATTCTCTATAGGTCAATCGGGCTATCCTCCGAAGTAGTCGCAACCTTTAGGTTGCGTTAATACTCGCAGGCTAAAGTCACGCCAGAGGCGGATCTGCCTCAGGCATGACCTGCGGCTACCTGCCTATTCCCTACTCCCTCCTCCAAAAAAGTAGGGGCAATTCATGAATTGCCCCTACTACGTTTGCAATGACAACTCCTCGTTAATCCGGTCCAATACGCCCTGGAAGACCTCTTTCTGGGTAACGGGGATATACCTGAGTTTGGCTATCTCTTCCCTCACGGGGAGGTCAATTATCCTGTCCAGTTCTATTCCGCGTCGCAAGGCCTCCTGGGCCTGGGTGTAAAATCTAAGGACTACCTCCAGGAGGGAGTATTGTTTTTCCATGGGCGTGTAGGTGTCCACCTCGTGATAGGCGTTCTGGTGCAGGAAGTCCTCTCTAATCATCCTGGCCACTTCCATGATGAGCCTGTCTTCAGGAGAGAGGGCCTCTATGCCCACCAACCTCACCAGTTCCTCCAGTTCCGATTCCCTTTGCAATATCCTGAGGGCCTCTCTGCGGTTTTCCCTCCATCCTGCGGCAATCCTCTTCCCGGCGTACTCGTCCACCACGGGCTGGTAGAGCGAATAACTGGTAAGCCAGTTCACTGCCGGGAAGTGTCTCTGGGAGGCCAGTCTGTCGTCCAGGCTCCAGAAGACCTTGACTACCCGCAGGGTGGCCTGGGTAACTGGCTCGGAGAGGTCCCCACCAGGCGGGGAGACCGAACCAATGACGCTCAGTGTCCCTTTACGACCCTCGGAGCCCAGACAGAGGATGTTCCCTGCCCTCTCATAGAAGGTGGCGAGGCGGCTGCCCAGATAGGGGGGGAATCCCTCCTCCCCGGGCATCTCTTCAAGACGCCCTGAGATTTCCCTCATGGCCTCTGCCCAGCGGCTGGTTGAATCGGCCATGAGGGCTACGTGGTAGCCCATGTCCCTGTAGTACTCTGCTATGGTGATGCCAGTAAATATGGAGGCCTCCCTGGCCGCCACGGGCATATTGGAGGTGTTGGCCACAAGGACCGTCCTCTCCATCAAGGGGCGCCCGCTCCTGGGGTCTTTTAGTTCAGGGAAGGATAAGAGCACGTCGGCCATCTCATTGCCCCTCTCTCCACAGCCCACATAGACGATAATATCGGCATCCGCCCACTTGGCCAGTTGTTGTTGAATCACCGTCTTGCCGCTTCCGAAAGGCCCTGGTACGCAGGCAGTACCTCCCTTTACCACCGGGAACAGGGTATCAAGTATCCTCTGCCCCGTTACTAGGGGTTCATCAGGTGGGAGTTTCTTGTAGGTTGGCCTGGGTTGTCTTACCGGCCATCTATGTAGGAGGGTAATCTCATGTTCAGTTCCTTCGCTACGCTCAGGACGGAGCCTTGCGATGACCTCCTCCAGTGTGGCCTCCTTTTCCTCAATATAAGTCAACTCCCCTTCCACCCCGAGGGGTACCATGACCCTGTGCTCTACCAGGGGAGACTCCCTGATCGTACCGAGGACGTCGCCCGGAGCTACCCTGCCCCCCTCCTTTGCGGTGGGCTGGAAGTGCCATTTTTTGTCCCTGGATAGGGGTGGATACCCGGCCCCCTTGACTATATAGGGTCCCATGCGGGCATTGATTACATCCAGTGGCCTCTGGATACCGTCAAAGATGGCGCCGATGAGCCCTGGACCCAGTTCCACGCTCAGGGGTTCGCCTGAGGGATAAACGGGCTGTCCGGGGCCTATCCCTTCCGTCTCCTCGTAGACCTGTATGGAATAGTTCGCCCCCCGGATTTCTATGACCTCCCCCAGGAGTCTCAGGCGGCCCACCCGGACCATATCAAATATCTTTGTCCCCGCCAGGCCATTGGCCACCACCAGGGGGCCGGCTACCCTTGTAATTACCCCTTCAGACTTGGTTGTACCTTCCGTCATATCGTTATCCGGGCATGATAAATTTCTGACTCTTGCACTGCAAGAGTAACCACTTGGTGGTAAGGGGCGGCTTTGAAACTGAAAATTGGGAATTGATCCGCCTGAGGCGGATTAAATTTGGAATTTCCAATCTTCATTTTACAATCCTCCGGTAGTTCCCTCCAGTATGTCTATCCCGATGGCCGTCTTGATTAGGGCCGCCGTCTCGCTGATACCTGTACCGTAGCTTCCCCGGTGGGTGGGTAGTACGAGGATAGGGATGTGACTCCTGGCCATGTAAGGACTGAGGATACCTGTAGGGGCAGGTTTCAAACCTGCCCCTACTACGGCCTCGCTAACGATTATGAGGGCGAGGGTGGCGTCCTGGACTGCCCTGTCAAGGGCAGGTATAAGCTCATGGGCAGAGGCGATAGGCATAAGCCGTATCCCCCATACCCCGAAGGTGAGGATGTCGTCTCTGTACCCTATGGCTACGACATTAGACATAACCCTTATGCAGTCTCCGGTTGATGTCCTCTGGGGGTATACCCTGGAGTCTTCCTCCGATGGCCAACCTCAGGTTAAGGGTCTCGGTCTCCAGCCCTTTGAGGTATCCGAATACCCTCTCAGGCCCGAAGACAAAGGACCTGGCGGCCTCAAGTCTCTCCATGAGGGTGTCTTCTGCCATTTTTTCATACCCGGGTAGGGGTGGGGTAACCCCGCCCCCACTTACTTTTGTACTGGCCCTCCATGAGAACAGGATACCCATAAGTTTCTGATATTCAAGGCAGTAGTTTATTATGAATGGGGAGGCAGTCCTTTCGGCTAACTGTGGGAGGCTGGAGAGGTAGTCCCCGTCCAGGATTAGGTCAATGAGGCCAGGGTTTTCTGGAATTTTCTCCAGGTGCCCCCTCAGGTCGTTTAAGGCCATTTGATACATCTCGGTCTGTTTAGTAGGGGCGTATTGCAATACGCCCCTATTA
>JASEHG010000056.1 GCA_030018855.1 Candidatus Brocadiaceae bacterium | reverse complement strand
GGGGCGTATTGCAATACGCCCCTACAATAAGCAACCTAAAAAACCCTTTTTTAAGCCCCACAGAAACCATTGATGAAAAGAGTGGCAAAGGAGTTAAAAAGGAGGGCGGGCCCAAAGCCCCTGGTATTCAAAGACTCCATCCTGCAGGGTATAGGCAATACCCCCCTCATCAGGCTCTCCAGGATAGCTAACCTGCCAAAGGGAGTGGTGCTCTATGCCAAGGCGGAGTGGTATAATCCTGGCGGTTCTGTAAAGGACCGCCCGGCCCTGAGGATTATAGAGGACGCCGAGAGTTCCGGCCGTCTCACCAAAGATAAGATTATTATTGACTCCACCTCAGGGAATACCGGCATTGCCTATGCCATGATAGGCTCCGTAAAGGGCTACAAGGTGTCCCTGGTCATGCCCTCCAACGTCAGCGAGGAAAGGAAGGCCATAGTAAAGTCTTACGGGGTAGATATAATCTATACCGACCCCCTGAAGGGTTCCGATGGGGCCATCCTGGAGGTAAGAAGGCTCGTGGAAAAAGAACCCGATAAATACTTTTTTGCCGACCAGTATAATAACCCCTCCAACCCAGCCGCACATTACCACACCACAGGGGTAGAGATATGGGAACAGACCAGGGGAAAGGTTACACACTTCATTGCTGGACTGGGTACAAGCGGTACCCTTATGGGTACCGGAAGGAGGCTTAAGGAGTTTAACCCCAATATCCAGGTCATTGCCGTTGAGCCAACTACCCCCATCCACGGCCTTGAGGGCCTGAAACACATGGACACGGCCATAGTCCCGGGTATCTATGACCCCACCTTCCCTGACCGTAAGATAAAGGTAGACACTGAGGAGGCGTATAAGACAGTAAAAACCCTGGGAATGAAGGAGGGGTTACTGGTGGGCTACTCCGCCGGGGCGGCTATGTGGGCCGCCTTGCAGGTGATAAAGGAACTCACGGAGGCGCCGTCTGGAAAGAAGCAGGAGGGATGCGTCGTCCTCATGTTCCCCGACAGCGGGCATCACTACCTGAGTACCAGTTTCTGGCTTGAGGCATGAACTAGGGACCAGGGGTTAGAAACAGGGTTCCATGTTGAGGTTAAAGAAGGAATCCATAGAGGAGATTAAAAAACAGGCCGGGGAGAGCTACCCTTACGAGTGCGGGGGATTCCTGGCAGGAGGAAATGCCTCTGGCAAAGAGATTACGGCAGTCTATCCAATGAAGAACTTGAACTCCCACCAGCCACGTATCCGCTTTGAGATAGACCCCAAAGAGTTCCAGAGGATAGAGGCAGAGGCTACCAAAGACGGCCTCCAACTACTGGTATTTTACCACACACATCCTGACTCGCCACTGAAGACAAACCCATCGGCCTTTGACAGGGAACGGGCGGAGGGCCTGAGCACCTTCTGGCCAGACCTCTCTTACCTCATTGTCTCGGTGGACAAGGGGAAGGAGTTCCAACTAGCCTCCTGGGTCTTCAACCCTGCCCAGGGGGGCTTTGAGAAAGAGGAGATAGAGGTGGTTTAGCATAATGAGACCTCTGAAAAACACCTTAAATGTCATTCTGAGAGAGCGAAGCGACCGAAGAATCTCAGCTAAATAACTAGATTCTTCGCTTCGCTCAGAATGACAAACAGTGCGGTGGTGACTTTTGCAGAGGTCTCATAATAACGTAGCCGCAGGCTTTAGCCTGCGTAGGGTAGAACACGCAACCTAAAGGTTGCGGCTACAAGTCATTTTCAAAAAAAGTGGTAGTCTAAAATGAACGCTGAAAAACCAGACCAGAGCATAGACCTCCGTGGGGTACTCTGTCCCATGAACTTCGTTAAGACCAAGTTGAAACTGGAGGAGATGGAGACAGGGCAGGTACTGGAGGTATTCCTGGACGATGGCGAACCTATGCGGAGCGTGCCGAGGAGCGTAAAAGAAGAGGGGCACAAGATAGTCCAGGTGGAAAACATGGGCAAGGCATACAAGCTCTTGATAAAGAAGGGCTGAGTTTTCTGTAGGGGCACGTTGCAACGTGCCCCTACTTAAAAGTTACGCTTCTTTCTTATCCCCAGTACCTGCCGTACCAGTCCTTCCAGGGTAACAGGGAGTAGGGCAAACTGGAGCCTGGGGTGGAACAGCTCCTTAAACACCTCCTTGTAGGCGGCGTCTCCGGTCACCAGATTCCAGAGGGCAGCATTTAGACGGTCGGCTATCCACTTCTCCCTGTGAGAATAGGCATAATATAGCCTCTCTGAGAGTATCTGCCTCTGAGAGGTAATTAGACTGAACGCCTTGAAGACGAGTCTGCCATAGAAATTATCCCTGGCTATCAATCTGATGGCAGGTTCATAGTATCCACCCTTTAATGCCTCCCTGGACAATCCCCGTTCAAAGACGGTATTGGTGGCCAGGTAAGCGGTCATAAAGGCAGACTCTACCCCGTTTTTATAAGAACGGGAGATACCAGCATCCCCCACTACTACTAACCTGTCCCAATAGGGCTGGTGGGCAGGGCCTACCGGTATCCTGGGGAAACAGACGCAACAGTCTTTAAGCACCTCCGTCCCCTGTGGCAAGGCCTTTTTTACCACCGGATGGTTAAGAAAAGCCCTTAGCTCTGGCGTGCTAATGTCCCTCTTGCCTACCAACCCGATAGTGAGATAATCCCCTTTAGGGGTAAAAGAGGCGAACTCTACCTCGTCCGTCCCAAAGGCAAATACATAGATATTATCCCTGTAGCGTTCCTTGATGAAGTCCCGGCCCAGGCGTGCATCTACTAAACAGGTCTTCAAGGTCTTTGGTGGGACGTAGCCGAAGTGCATCTTGGCAAAGACGTCTCCAGTAGGTGTGTTTACGCCGAAGGCCCCTACCACCAGGTCTGCCTCTAGTTCTTCTCCCCTACCAAAGATAAGGGTTACTCTCCCCTCCGGATGACCAGGTAAGACTATGTCCTTTACACCCCCTTTTACTATCTGGGCGCCCTGCCCTTCTACAAACCTCAGGAGAAAGTGGTCAAAGCTGACGTCTTCCGTTATATGTGAGTGTACAGGGCCTCCACCCCGGAAGACCGACACAATCCTGGGTTTATGTCCAGGTACGGGATGCTCCAGAGACATGTAATCGTCCTGGGTAAAAAACTGGTAGCCCTGTATCTCTGCCTGGATACAGCGCTGGGGTATGGTTATACCCTGCCAGTCCAGTTTTTCCATGAGACGTTCGGCCAACACCCCTACGCTCATGTTACAGGCCTGGTGGTCTGCCCTGGTAAAATCCCTGCCCTCAAATATGGTTACATGGACCTTTATCCCCCTGAGCCTGGCCTGCCGCAGGGCAAAATTGGCAAAAAAGCAGCCTGCTGGACCACCCCCTACTATGGCAATATGAGAACCGTCTTTCAGCGAGATATTCTTATTGGGCATCAGGTTTCTCTAAGCCTTTACCAGGGGTACCCTGCCTCTTCCTCCACTCCTCCAACCTCTTCTTTATCTCTGCCTCCAGCCCCACCTCCTTAGGCTCGTAGTACGACTTCCCCTCCGCCATATACTCCTGCTCCACCCACTGCCCCTTGTAGTCATGGGGGTATTTATATCCAATCCCATGACCCAACTCAGCCGCCCCGGGGTAATTGGCATCCCGGAGGTGTTTGGGTACAGGCTGGGTCCTCTCCCCTTTTACATCCTCCTGCGCCCTCTCTATGGCAAGATAGGAGGCATTGCTCTTGGGGGCCGTAGCCAGGTAGGTCACGGCCTGTGCCAGTGGTATCCTGGCCTCTGGCATCCCCACGAATTCCAGGGCGTTGAGGGCACTGCTTGCCAGCACCAGGGCCATGGGGTCTGCGTTACCCACGTCCTCGGCCGCCAGGATGACAATCCGCCTGGCAATGAAACGGGGGTCCTCCCCTGCCTCCAGCATCTTGGCCATCCAGTACAGGGCGGCATCAGGGTCTCCTCCCCTCATGCTCTTTATAAAGGCACTAGCGGCGTCGTAATGGGCATCCCCCAGCTTGTCATAGACGATGGCCTTCCTCTGGATGGACTCTTCCGCCACTTTTAAGTCGTAATGGATAACTCCCTGGGCGTCGGCCCTGGCTGATAAGACCCCCACCTCCAGGGCGTTCAGGGCCCTCCTGGCATCCCCTTCACTCATCTCTGCGAGGTGTTCCAGGGCCGCCTCCTCCCCCTCTACCCGGTATCTCCCTAATCCTCGCTCCTTGTCCAGAAGGGCCCTTTTCAAGATAACCTTTATGTCTTCCCTGGATAGCGGCTCAAACTGGAATATCTGGGAACGCGATATGAGGGGAGAATTTATGGCAAAGAATGGGTTATGAACGGTTGCCCCTATGAGGATTACCGTACCCTTTTCCACGTCTGGCAGGAGGATGTCTTGCTGGGTGCGGTTGAAGTGATGGAGTTCATCCACAAAGAGGATGGTCCTCTGCTTGAGGCGGAGACCCCTCTCCTTGGCCTCGGAGAGGACACGCCTGACGTCTTTGGTGCTGGAGGTGGCGGCATTAATCTCCTCAAAATGGGCCTTGGTAGTACTAGCGATGACGTGGGCCAGGGCAGTCTTCCCAGTGCCTGGCGGCCCATAAAAGAGGACGGAGGAGAGTCTATCGGCCTTGAGCATCCGCCAGAGGAGCTTACCAGGGCCAAAGAAATGGTCCTGCCCAACAAACTCCTCTACCGTCCTGGGACGCATCCTGAGGGCCAGGGGGGCGTTTGGGTCTATCTTGTCTTCGGGGGTGTTAGAGAGAGTAAATAATTCCACTATACTTTGGGGTAGCAGGGGGGTACAGCCAGTCTGTGTCCCTACTTAACGATAAAAGCCCCACCCTGCCGTGAGAAGTGTTTGTCCAAGAACCCGCATTTTTAAGTGGGCGCCCGCAGAAGGCTTCTGTTGTAGGCCATTTAAGGCCTCAACGCTACTTTCTGACTCAGGCACCCTGGTTTCGTAGTGACGGTTCAATCCAACCACTTTCATACACGCACAGGGCAGGGCTTTCAGCCAACATACTACCAGAATTGGCTGGCAAATTCAAGTAATTTTCGGGATCTGGTTGTGGAGTCTATAGAGAGGCTGTTGCCGAAGTAGACATTTTTTTAATCCACCCGAGGCGGGCTGTCCAGCTAAAGTACACCCTCATCCTAAAGACCCAGGTGAGTTAAGCAACAGCCCCTCTGCATCATCCACAAGAGTACAAGCGTTTACGCTTGACTTGAGAAGGAAAGGCCGTATAATGCCCCTCTGGGCGAGGGTGGCGTTGGTAAAACCTTATTCTAAGATAAACTGTGGCAAAGTTTTTACCCACTTTTCCGCCAGCCCCGTACCTTATTGATACGGGGATAGTCCGCCTGGGGTGGATTGCCACCCTAATAATATCCCTGCTGTCCCTCCTCGTTGGTTGTGCCAATAACCAGTACAGGGACCTCTCCTCCCAAAATAACGACCCCTTCTACCAGGAAGATAAAGATAAAGGATACTGCGGCCAGAAAAAGCTGCTGGACCGTATATATCAATTAGACCCAGGCCAGCGACTCCTTAAGTGCTCACCATCCTTCTACACAGACCCGCCCAAAAAACTGGCCATCCTGCCGTTTGAAAACCTTGAAGGTGGTGACTTTAAATTAAACGGGCGGGCCATAGCCGAACGCAGTGAGGAGGAAAAGAAGGTATGGAGTTGGACCTACTCTAACCGCCTGAGGAGGTTCTTCTTTGCCCACCTTTCCCTCAGGGAATTTGAACTCCTGGGGCTATTGGAAACCGACGCAGTATTACAGGAACTTGGTATCACCTGTCCAGAAAAGCTTTACAAGGCCGATCCTAAAGAACTGGGAAAGGCCCTGGGGGTAGATGCCATTGTTTATGGAAAGGTCACACACTACAGGGTCCATTATTACCTCATAGTTACGCAAGTGGTTGTGGGAGTTTATACCAGATGCGTCTCCACCCATGACGGGAGTACCGTCTTTGAAGTGGCAGAAGTGAGGAGAGATAATAATATAAGGGTTGCCACCAACCCCATAGACTTTGTCGCAGGCTCCATACAAAACGTCATAGCGTTAAGAGACCTCTACGTCGCCAAGGCCGCCGACGAGGTGTGCAGAGAGGTAGTGGGTAGAATCCCAGTGGCCAGCTCCCTCCAGGAGGAGAGGAAAAACAGATGGAAGACCCTGGCGGCCTCCAATCAAAGTATACAGGGAGTGAAGGCCAGGCTGGGTACGGCAGACAACGCCACCTCCCCTAAAACCCATAAGGTCAAAAAAGGCGACACACTCTGTAAGTTGGCCAGACAGTATTACAACGACGACTCCCGGTGGAAGACTATATTTGAGGCCAATCGGGAGGGTATCCCAAATAGAGACCGCCTGGTACCAGGGCAGACGTTGGTGATACCTCAATGACCCTTTAAATTTGGCCTCCCTTTTGCTAAAATTTGGGGTAATTTGAGAGCCATGGAAAACCCCACTTGCTTGTCATTCTTAGGGAGCGAAGTCTGTAGGGGCACGGCGTGCCGTGCCCCCACTTAAAAGACCAGATTTTCGCTTCCCCTTCGCTTCGCTCAGGGCTTTGGCTCACTCAGGATGACAAACGGCAATTTGGCAAGTTTTGCAGAGGTATTAATTTGTACATGAGAGACTAACTTGGTTCTGGTAATAGATAACTACGATTCCTTTACGTACAACCTTGTCCAGTGTATCGGGGAGCTGGGCAGGGAGGTGGAGGTCGCAAGAAACGACAAGATTACCCTGAGGGAGATTGAGGATAAAACCCCCGGACACATCATTATATCCCCCGGCCCCTGCACCCCACGAGAGAGCGGCATCTCTAACGAGGTCATAAAACACTTTATGGGCAAGATACCTATCCTGGGCGTATGCCTGGGACACCAGTGTATCGCCTACGTCCTGGGGGGGGAAATAGTCAGGGCCGGGAGACTCATGCACGGAAAGACCTCCATGATACACCACGACGGCAAGACCATATTTCGTGGCCTGGCCAACCCCTTTGAGGCCACCCGGTATCATTCCCTTATAGTGAGACCAGAGAGCCTCCCCTCTTGCTTAGAGGTCAATGCCTGGGCGGAGAGGGACGAAATCATGGGCCTCAGACACAAGGAGTACCTCCTGGAAGGGGTGCAGTTCCACCCTGAATCCTTCCTTACGGAGGAAGGCCCAAAGCTAATTAAAAATTTTCTGGAACTCAAAGAAAAAACTTGAAGAACTTTGCCGATCGCCTCATAGAGGTGATACAGGAGAAGGGTAGCCCCATTGCGGTGGGCCTTGACCCACAACTTCAATACATACCACAAGAGATAAAAGACAAGGCATTCAAAGACCATGGGCAAGGGTTCAAGGGGGCAAGCTGGGCAATACTGGAATTTAACAGAAAGGTCTTAGACGTCGTATCCCCCTATACCGGCGTAGTGAAACTCCAGGTCGCCTTTTATGAACTACTGGGACCCTGGGGGATGGAGGCATACCGGAAGACCATAACCTATGCCCAAAAGAAAGGGCTGGTAACCATAGGGGACATAAAGAGGGGGGACGTAGAACACACCGCCCTTGCCTACGCCCAGGCCCATCTGGGAGAGGTTAAACTAGACAAAACCACACTCCAGGGGTATGGAACCGATTCGGTAACGCTCAACCCTTACCTGGGAGGGGATAGTATAGCCCCCTTCCTCAAGGTGGCCGAGGAAAAAGACAAGGGCCTCTTCATCCTGGTAAAGACCACCAACCCCTCTTCCAGGGACTTCCAGGACCTGTCTGCCTCGGACGGGGAAAGATTCTTTGAAAAGGTAGCCAAAAAGGTAGGGCAATGGGGGAAGGGGCTTATAGGTAAAAATGGCTATAGCAGTGTGGGGGCCGTAGTAGGGGCCCAATACCCCAGGACAGCCAGCCGCCTGAGGCATCTCATACCCAGGGCCTTCTTTCTGGTACCTGGCTATGGTGCGCAAGGGGCCGGGGCAAGAGGGCTGGACGCCTATTTTAATACCGATGGTTATGGTGCAATAATAAGTTCCTCCCGCTCCATCATCTTTGCCTACCTATACCCCCCATGTAAGGGTAAGACCGTGGACTGGGAAGAGGCTGTAAGACAGGCCGTGGTAAAGATGCACTCTGAGGTGGCAGAAACCGCAGAAAGAGCCAAAAGACGCAGTAGCCACAGGCTTTAGCCTGCGTATATTTAAAACATGGAGATAGTAGATAAACAAACGTCAGGCAGGGGTGCATTACTATACGCCCCCACCCATCCACAAGACAGTGCGACTGTCTTTAAAGGAAAAAAGATAACCGTAATGGGCCTGGGCCTCTTCGGGGGAGGCGCCGGTCTTACCCGCTTCCTTGTAACCCATGGGGCCAGGGTAACCGTTACCGACCTTAAGAAGACGTCCCAACTCGCCCCTTCCCTGGAGTCCCTCAAGGGATTGTCTCTGGAGCTACACCTGGGTGGTCACAGAGAGGAGGATTTCAAAGACGTGGACATGGTAGTGGTTAACCCCGCCATACCGAGAGACTCCAGATTCCTCCACATGGCCAGGGAAAACGGTGTACCACTGGAGACAGAGATGAACCTGTTCTTTAAATTCTGTCCTGCCTCCATCGTAGGTATCACCGGAAGTAAGGGCAAATCCACCACCACGGCCTTGATAGCCGCCATGCTCCAGCGTTCGGAGAAGAGGGTATGGCTGGGAGGAAATATCGGCATGGGGTATTCCCTCCTGGAGAGGATAGAAGAGATGGGGACGGGAGACCTCGTCGTGCTGGAACTCTCTAGCTTCCAACTGGAAGACCTGGACCATATCAGGAAATCCCCCCACGTGGCGGTAGTAACTAACCTGGCCCCCAACCACCTGGACCGCCATAAAGACATGGACAGCTATATTGAGGCCAAAAAGGCCATATTCCGCCACCAGACCGCAGGAGACTACGTAATCCTGAACTGGGACGACCTCGGGCTAAGGGACTGGGCCCAAGAGACAACCTCCAGGGTACTGTGGTACAGCCTGAAATACAGGCCAAATTTTTGCCAGACAGTGTTACCCCCTTTCCACAGCCAGGCGGTACCCCCGCGCTACGGGGCCTTCCTTTTGGGCGGTACCACCGTCCAGAAGGGTCAGGAGGCCATCCTGAAGCTGGCCTCCGTAGAAGAAAAGATACGCCTCTCCGGCAGAAGCCTCCCTGGTAGACATAATCTGGAAAACATACTGGCCGCCTCTTGTGCCTCCCTCCTCCTGGGTGTGAGCGGTAGAGATATTGAAGAGACTATCCAATCCTTCACAGGACTGGAACACAGGCTGGAGTTCGTAGCAGAGCTAAAGGGGGTAAAGTACTACAACGATTCAATTGCCACCACGCCAGAATCAGCCATCGCTGGATTAAAGACCTTTGAGGCCCCAATAGTGCTCATAGCCGGGGGATACGATAAAAAGATACCACTGGAGTCCTTCGCCCAGGAATGCGTAGAGAGAAGCAAGTGTGTTATACTTATCGGAGAGACGGCCCCGACTCTAATGGGACTCATAACCAGGCTAAAGCCTGTGGTGAGCGAAGCGAATCCAAAGGGCACGCTCCCCAACGTATTCCAGGTCCCTTCCCTGGCGGAGGCCGTAAGGCTTGCCGGCGAGGTGGCCTCCCCTGGGGACATAGTCCTCCTCTCCCCTGCCTGCGCCAGTTATGATATGTACGAAAATTTCCAGGAGAGGGGAAAGGAATTTAAGACCCTGGTAGGGGCCAATACTAGGGGGTAGGGGTTAGGGGGTAGGGGATAGGGTATAGCAATCTTTTCTCCTCCCTACTCCTCACCCCCAAATAGGGGCCACCGAAAAGTTGAGTTAAGGTATAGGATGAGGGCGATGGATACCAAAAAGGCTTTGGCAGTAGAGATTGTGCGTCAGCTTCGTGGCAAGGGCTATACGGCCCTCCTTGCAGGGGGCTGTGTCAGGGATATGCTTATGGGCATAACCCCCTCCGACTACGACATAGCCACCAGCGCCCACCCCAAGGAGGTGACAGGCCTCTTTGAGAAGACCATACCGGTGGGGGCACAATTCGGCGTGATAATAGTCTTAGAGGAGGGGCACCCATTTGAGGTGGCCACCTTCCGCTCAGAGGGGCCTTACTCCGACGGTAGACACCCCGACAGTGTAAGGTTCTGTGACCCTGAGGGGGATGCCAGGCGGCGGGATTTCACCATCAACGG
>JASEHG010000055.1 GCA_030018855.1 Candidatus Brocadiaceae bacterium | reverse complement strand
CCCCACCCCGATGAAATTTCATTAAATTGCAAACTGGAGATTGGAAATTGGAAATTTTAAGATTTAAAATTTGCATTTTACATTTTACAATTACCTCATGTCGGGTTTTGCCGTCATAGGTGGTAGCCAGGCCTACGACCTCCTCTCCAGAGGGGCCATACACGGGAAACGGTTAGGCCCCAGAAAGACCCCCTTTGGTCCCTCCCAGCCCATATACGTAATTCAGGTAGATAGTCAGACAACGACACAGCCAATAGAGTTCCTCTTCCTCTCCCGCCACGGGGAGAGGGGTTACGAGGTCTCAGCCCCCTTCGTGAACTACAGGGCCAACGTCTACGCCTTGAAAGACTTGGGGGTGGGCAGGATAGTGGCATGGTCTGGGCCAGGGGCCATAAACCCCCGCTACAAGGTGGGACAATTCGTGGTGGTAGATGACCTGATTGACGAGACCCAAAACAGGGAGTCCACCTTTTTTGAAAGGGGGGGGCTGGGCTTTATCCGTCAGAGTCCGGTCTTCTGCCCGACACTAAGGGGCCTCCTGGTTGAGATATTAAAGGGACAGGGACTAGACCCCTCCGACAAGGGTGTATACGTATGCACCCAGGGCCCCAGGCTTGAGACCCCGGCCGAGATAAAAAAATTCGCCTCCTACGGGGGAGAGTTGGTAGGAATGACCCTGGTGCCAGAGGTATTCCTTGCCAGGGAGCTAGAGATGTGCTATGCGGCCCTCTGCTACGTATCAAACTATGCAGAGGGGGTGGTGAGGCGGGGGGTGGCCCCGCCACCCTTCAAGGCAGGGGAACTCTTTGAGGGGCTTTCAAGCCAGGAGGACAAGGCATCAGTGGCCAGGGCGGTGGCCCAGTTCCCCAACATCATCCTGGAGGCCGCCAGGCGCCTTGCCTCCCAATCCACCTCAGGCGAACCAGTAGACCCCACAAAATGCCCATGCCAGACTTCTATGGAGAGATACAGACGTGAGGGGAGGATTGGGGGGGATTGGCGGAGGTGGATTAAAAAGTAGGGGCAATTCATGTTGAAAATCCGCCTCAGGTGGGAATTGCCCCTACTACGCAGTGTCCACTGACCTTAATGACCGATACGTTAACGCTAAGGGCCGCTTACGTACTGCCCCATAGGGACAAGGTAATAGACGGGGGCTGGATAGAGATAGGCGGTTCAAGGATAGTAGAGGTAGGAAGCGGCCCTCCCAAGACAGACCGGCGTAGGGTAATAGACCTCGGGAACGCCGCAGTAATCCCAGGACTCGTAAATGCCCATACCCATCTAGAACTCTCAGACCTGCAAGGCAAAATCCCACCCCCAAAGAGTTTCACCCAGTGGTTAGGGCACATCCTTGCCTTTAGGAGGAGGGAGGCTGGTAAGCCACTAAACCACGCCGTAGAAAAGGGGGTAAGCCTGAGCCTGGAATCAGGCACCACCACCGTAGCTGACATAAGCAGTACGGGGGATTCCCTCCGTGTACTCCCCAACCTCCCCACAAGGAAACGGGTATTCAGGGAGGTGATATGCCTTGAACCAGAAAAGGTATCGGGGGTAATGGAAGGGGCCATAAGAGAACTCTCTAGTCTAAAAAATGCCGCAGGGGCGTATTGCGATGTGTCCCTACTCTCCGCAGGGCTTTCCCCCCATGCCCCCTATACTGCGTGTACTAAACTCTACCTGGGTTGCGCCCTCTTTGCCCAGGGGTCTGACCTGCTCTTATGCACCCATGTCTGTGAGACACTGGAGGAGGTAGAGTTCTTACGGGAGGGTACGGGTAGTTTTGCAATCATGCTGAAGGCCCTTAATATGTTGGAAGGATGGCGGCCCCCAGGGATGTACCCACTGGAGTATCTGAAGTCAACAGGCGCCCTGAAAGGTCCGTGGCTACTGGTGCACTGTAATTACCTCAGTGGAAAGGAGATAAAAATCATAGAAGAAACCGCTTCCAGTGTGGTATACTGCCCCAGAAGTCACCGATACTTTGGCCACCGGGAGCATCCATTTCAAGATTTACTGAAGAGGGGTATAAACGTAGCCCTGGGGACAGACAGCCTGGCCAGCAACCAGTCCCTGAGTATCCTTGACGAGATGAGATTCTTGCATGAAAACTACCCCGGACTGGACCCTGTGGAGATATTCTCCATGGCAACGGAGAGGGGGGCGAAGGCCCTGAGATTAGAGGAAAAGATCGGCAGGCTGATTCCTGGCATGGAGGCCGACCTCACTGCGATAGAGCTACCCCAGGGGTCAGTAGGGGCGGGTTTAAAACCCGCCCGTACAATTTACGAGAGGTTACTATCCCCGGAGGCCAGGGTCATTCTTACGATGGTGGCAGGCAGGGTGTGTTACGACAGGTATGGTCTTAAAAAAGTTTAAGGGTTCAAGGGTTTAAAGGTTCAAAGGCTCAAAGTATGCTTGACTTAAATTTCATCAGAAAGAATCCCGAGGAGGTTAAGAGGGCCGTAAGGGAAAAACATGAGCGTGTGGACGTAGACCATCTGCTCAGGCTGGATGCCGACAGGCGGGAGCTTCTACACCAGATAGAGGTCCTCAGGAAACAGTTAAACGAGGGGTCCAAAAGGGTAAGCGAGCTAAAGAGACAGAAACAGGACGCCGCTACCCTGGTGGAAGAGATGCGGGTACTATCCGATAAGATAAAAGGCCACGAGAAGAGACTTGACCCGTTAACCCCTGAGATAGATGACCTCTTACTAAGAATCCCTAACATCCCTGCCCCAGACATCCCCAAGGGGGAGGATGCCTCAGGCAACCAGGTGGTAAGGACGTGGGGCAAGAGGAGGGAGTTCAGTTTTAAGCCCAGACCTCATTGGGAACTGGGAGCCAGCCTTGGGATACTGGATTTAGAACGTGGTGCCAAGATATGTGGCTCTGGATTCCCCCTCTATAAGGGCATCGGGGCCAGGCTGGAGAGGGCCCTGTTTAACTTCATGCTTGACCTCCACACCCGGAAGCATGGCTACCAGGAGGTCTTCCCCCCCTTCCTGGTCAACCGTGCCTCTATGACAGGCACAGGACAGCTCCCCAAGATGGAAGAGGACATGTACAGGACCTCGGACGACCTCTTTCTCGTCCCAACGGCAGAGGTCCCCGTGACCAATCTCCACAGGGACGAGATTCTCAGCCACAAAGAACTGCCAATTTATTACACCGCCTACACCGCCTGTTTCCGCCGGGAGGCAGGGGCCTATGGAAAAGACACCCGTGGTATCATACGGGTACATCAATTTGACAAAGTGGAGTTGGTAAAATTCGTAAGGCCCGAGACCTCTTACGAGGAGTTAGAGAAACTGGTGAAGGACGCCGAGGAGGTGCTCCAGCTACTGGGGCTGGAATACCGTGTGCTGAAGCTCTGCACGGGGGACATGAGCTTCGCCTCCAGCAAGACCTATGATTTAGAGGCCTGGGCCCCCGGGGTGGAGAAATGGCTGGAGGTCTCCTCCTGCAGTAACTTTGAGGACTTCCAGGCTCGGAGGATAAACATCCGCTTCAGGGAGGAACCCGCCTCAGGCGGAAAGGTCAGATACGTCCACACCCTCAACGGCTCAGGCATTGCCCTGCCAAGGACGTTGATTGCCATTCTGGAAAACTACCAGCAGAAAGATGGCTCAGTAATAATCCCCGAGGTCCTGAGGCCGTATATGGGGGGTGTGGAAGTGATTTCTCAGTAAAAGTAAAATACTTCTTTACATTTTACCACGAAAGTCTCTAAAGGAGGGCAAGATGCACACCGGACCGGAGCAAAAGGGGGTGCCTAAGGGGATGATTCTGGAGGCAAAGAAGTCCACTACAGATATTGACCCATCCACCAAAGCAGATGTCTTAAAATCCTGGATACCAGACCCTCAATGGTACGGGACGCTGTTTGTACTGCTCCTCATGGCCTTTCACATGGTGTATCTCCTGTTAGAAGTATGGAAAGAGGGCAGTCTCGTACCCAGTCCCTTCCTCCCCAAACCAGAGAAACCCTACTCACTGGCAGGTAATGAGATACTCATTGATGCGGTTATAGCTGGCATCATGGGTGGGCTAGGGAGCATTATCTTCTGTTTTAAATCCCTCTTTGATGGGGTGGAGAAGGATTCTAACAACAAGGCGGTGCATCTGGCCCTATTATTCCGCCCAATATATGGGGCACTACTGGCCCTTATCTTTTATTTCCTGGTAAGGGGTGGTCTTATAGCCTTTTCAGGTGGCAGTATGAGCATACCCAAGGAGTATCCGGGCCTTGACCTCATGAGGGCCTCCACTGCCGGGGTTAGCGGGCTGGTGGGTATGTTCTCCGAGCAGGCCATGACCAAGCTCAAGGAATTCTTTGACTCACTCTTTGCCGTAAAGACCAGTTAAGGAGACCTGCTTAAAGTTGCAACCAAACTTCCCTCTCCACCTGAGGCGGAATGGGGGAGGGAAGGTTGAAAATCCGCCTTAGGCGGGGTGGGGGTGAGTACCACCCTCCCCCTTCCCCCTCCCCTCAAGGGAGGGGGAAACCAAAGTCCACACAAACTTTTTCAGAGGTCTCACATTATAAAATTGCATGAATACCTTGATTCCCCTCCTCCTCTGTGCACTCCTTTTATTGTCTTGCCCGCCCTGTAAGGCCCAGGATTGGTCCAGGCTAAAGGTGGGAGATGTAGAGGTACTGATCCTCAGGGACGAGTTTGGGGTGCCTCACCTGAAGTCCCCCAATGCCTCTGCCCTCTTTGAGGCATTTGGCTACGTGGTGGCGCAGGACCGACTGACCCAACTGGAACTCTCCAGGAGGGAGGCCCGGGGCGAGTTGGCCGAGGTCTTCGGGCCAGATATGCTCCCCACCGATATTGCTGCCCGCAGGGAATTCTATACTGAAGATGAACTTGCCCGACAGTTCCAGTCCTTAAAGCTAGAAGTAAGGGAGTTAATTGTGGCCTATACAAAAGGGATAAACCGTTGGCGGGCGGAGGCTGGCAAAGGGGACGTCTTGCCACTGGAGTCCCGGTCTACCACGGGGGGAGGCACATTACCCGAACCGTGGAAGGTAACGGACTGCCTGGCAGTAATGATTGCGGCTGGCAGGAGATTCGGGGAGTTCGGGGGAAAGGAACTGGAAAATCTGGAAGAGTTGAAGAGATTGGGTAAGGAAGAATTTGACAGGGGATACCCACTGAACGACCCCTCGGCACCCACTACCATTGCCTCCCTGCCTTTTAAAGACAAGACGGACGTAGTAGAGGTCTTTAGTCCAGGGATGGTAGGGGCGGGTCTAAAACCCGCCCGTACAAATGCAGATAAGCGGGCTACGGATTGGGTTGGTTTACCAAAGAGACTGGGCAGCTACGCAGTCCTGGTGGCGCCCCAGCGGTCTACCAGTGGTAAGGCCATGCTCCTGGGCTGTCCCCAGATGGGGTTGGATGGACCCCAGCCAGGCTACGAGATAGACCGCCATGGTGGTGGATTTGACGTGGCTGGCATGACCTTCCCAGGGGTACCCATTGTGCTTATTGGAAGAAACGCAGATATTGCCTGGACGGTGACCAGCGGGCTGTCTGACAACGTAGACGTATTTGTTGAGGAACTAAACCCAGAGGACCCGACCAGGTATCTCTTTCAAGGGAGATGGCTGGAGTTGGAACCTAGAGAAGAAGTCTTCAAAATAAAGGGTGGGGGGACTCACAGGGAGACCTTTTACAGGAGCATCCACGGCCCTGTCTTTCTCCAGGAGCAAAGGCGGGCCTTCAGCCACAAGAGGACCTTCTGGAAAGAAGAGTTGCAGGCACTGGGGGCCTTCCTGTGCATTAACAGGGCCAGGAACCTGGAAGACCTTGAAAGGGCCGTAAGGGACGTCCCGCTTAGCTACAATCTATTTTGCGCCACAGCCACGGGGGAGATTGGCTACTGGCATACTGGGGTGCACAGGATACTGCCTCCTGGGGCAGACCCAAGGCTTCCCCTCTCCGGTACCGGACTGGAGGAGTGGAGGGGATTCATACCGCATGGGTGGCTACCTCATAGGATAAACCCTCCGGGCGGACTCCTCGTCAACTGGAACAACAAACCCTCCAGGGACTGGCCTAACGGGGACAATATGCCCTGGGTAGGCAGACACAGGGTGGCGAAGATAACCTCGGTAGTAGATAAGGAAAAATTGAGCCTTGAAGACCTTAAGGCAGTACCACAGAGGATAGAGAGTCATGGCACCTACCAACAGGTGGTGGAACTGGGCGGCGAGGCGGTAAACATCCTACCCCCTGGGGAGAGTGGTGTTGTTGTGGAAGACGGCATTCCCCATCCCCACAGTAGTGACCAGAAGGCCCTCTTTGAGGCCTGGCAGTATAAGCCTTTTCGTTTCCTACATGATTTAGCGGAGCAAGCTCCGCCATTACAATGAGGGGATAGATAGCAGGTAGGTAGGGGCAGGTCTTGCACCTGCCCCATTTGCAAAAGCCTTTTCATTTACGGGGATAAAATAGTAAGGGCGAGCCAGCGGCTCGCCCCTACATTTTTAAAATCTATCCCGGCGGTTGCACCGCTATAGGGGTTGAAGATATTCAACTCCTACACTGCCTGTTTTCCCTTCTCCCCTGTGCGGATGCGGACGACTTCATCCACGGTGCTCACAAATATCTTTCCATCCCCGATACTGCCAGTCCTAGCCTCATTGACGATAGTGTCAACTATCCTTTCTGCATTCTCATCAGGGACTACTATCTCCATCTTCACCTTGGGGAGGAGGTCCACCTTGAACGTCCTGCCACGCCATATCTCAGTTATACCCTTCTGATTGCCGTGGCCCCTTACCTCCGTCACAGTAACCCCGGGATACCCCAGTTCCTCCAGGGCGGCTTTCACGGGATGCAGTTTATCAACCCTTATGATGGCTTCTACCTTTTTCATGGCCCTTCCCTCCCTCCGTAAAAGTTATTGGGTCTCAATCCTCTTCCACATTCCACAATTCTAACTTGCAAGCCTCGTGCCAGTATCCCCTACAGGCACGGGCAAATGGCTTGTTCTAAGTGCATTAAACAAGCCATGATACAAAAACCCTTGAAATACACCTGCCGTTTGTAAATCAAGGGCACAAATTGGCGTCGCATTATAACACAAACTAGGGTGCAAGTGTATTAAATTAAGGCACTATTCCATAGGCCTTCATCTTTCTATATAGCCTGTCTCTGGAGAGGCCCAGCAGGTGGGAGGCCTTGGCCTTATTATGATTACATGCCAGGAGTGCCTGCTCTATGGCTTGTTTCTCTAGTTCCTTGAGGCTCATTACTCCTACCTTTTCTTTGGCAGTAGACGTCTCCTTCTCTCTCTCCACTCCCAACCCCTTTAGGACGTCTGCCGCTTCTACCCTCTCACCTTCCTTTTTAAATATGAGGACGTTTTCTATAAGCCTTTCCAGTTCCCTGACATTGCCAGGGAAGGGATGGTTGGACAAGAGGGTAAGCGCCTCCGTAGAGAATTCCTTCGTATCTTTGTTATATTTTTTAGAAAATTTCTGGAGGAAGTGGGTGGCCAGGGGAGGTACGTCCTCCTTTCTCTCCCTGAGCGGAGGGATCTCCAGTACAACGGTGGAGATGCGGTAGAAGAGGTCAGGGCGGAGGTATTGTGTCTTCAATTCTTCCAGTGGGCGATGGGTAGCCGTTACGACCCTGGCCTGGAAGTCCACCTCCTTATGGGTGCCTAGCGGCCTGACCTTGCCTTCCTCCAGTGCCCGGAGGAGCTTGGGCTGGAGTTCCTTAGGCATATCCCCTATCTCGTCAAGGAAGAGCGTCCCATGAGAGGAGGCAATGAACAGCCCCTGGGCATCCCTGATGGCTCCGGTAAAGGCCCCCTTCTTGTGTCCGAAGAGCTCGCTCTCCAGGAGTTCCCTGGGGATGGCCGCACAGTTAACTCCCACAAAGGGCCCCTGGGAGTATGGGCTCCGGTAATGGATATACCTTGCCAGCACCTCCTTCCCGCTCCCCGTCTCCCCCAGGATAAGTACGGGCGCATCGCTTACGGCGGCGGTGCCAGCCCTTTCCAGCACCTTTCTCATCTTTTCAGAGGAAGCAACCATCTCCTGCCCCCCTGTAACCAGGGACCTAAGCGTCTCTACCTCCCTCTTTAATTTTTGCATGTCTACTGCCTTACGTATCTTCTTCCTCAGGAGTTCTTCCTCAAAGGGTTTAAGGAGGTAGTCCTCCGCCCCCTTTTTTACCGCCTCTACGGCCGACTCTATGGTGCCGTAACCGGTCATAATGAAGACTGGGATTCCCCTGTTACGGTCTTTTATCTTCTCCAGCAAGGCCATACCGTCCATACCCGGCATCACCAGGTCTGCCAGGACGGCCTGCACGCCTGGTTCTTGTTGGAGTTTTTCAAGGGCTTCTTCGCCAGAAGTAGTCCCTATGACCATTAGGCCCTCCTTCTCAAAGACCTCTGAGAGGGTCTTTACCATCTGGGGGTCGTCGTCCACTATGAGGATTCTATCCAAAGGCATCCTAGCTCCTGATGTAAGGCAGTCTCATTTGGGCCTCGCAGGCTAAAGCCTGCGGCTACTCCCGAGGGCATCCTAGCTCCTGATATAGGGCAGTCTCATTGCCACTGTAGTACCTCTACCTTCCTGGCTCTCTGCCAGGACGTAGCCCCCGTGTTCCTCCACTACCCTTTTTACTATGGGCAGCCCCAGCCCTGTACCCAGTTTCTTTGTCGTATAAAAGGGCTCAAAGATGTGGGGGAACACGTCCATAGGTATCCCTGGGCCATTATCCACCACCACCACTTCCACCTCTCTTAGGTTCAGGATACTGGAACTGAGCCTTATCTCCCCGCCTTGTGGGAGGGCCTCAAGGCTGTTCATGAGGAGGGAGGAGAGTGCCGTCTCAATCTCAGTAGGGTTGGCATGGAGTTTTATCCCTTCCGTAGCCGATATATTAAGGGTGCATCTGACCTGTTTATGCCTGAAGGCAGTCTCATAGAACTGGCATACTGCCTTTAAGAGGCCGTTCAGTTCCACGGGCCATCTCTGCTGGACGGGCTTCCTGGCAAAACCCAGGGTATTCTGGACCGAGAGTTTGAGGGTCTGTAGGCTCTCCCTGAGGGTCTCCACCTCTGAGGAGAGGGTATCGTTCCCACGGATATTCTCTCTTAGCTTTTCTACCTTTAAGAGGGCCACGGCCAGGGGGGTGTTAAGCTGATGTGCCAGACTGGCGGAGAGTTTGCCAAGGGCCGCCAGCCTTTCCACCTCCAACATCTTCTCCCGCCAGGAAATCCTGCCAGAGACGTCCCGGGCGCTCTCCACAAAGAACCCACCGGAGCCGTCTCCCACAAAGGAGAGACTGACGCTCACCTCCAGTACCTTTTTGCCCTTATTCAGCCTCCTGGTCTCCCAATCCACCACCTCTTCCCCCTCCCTCACCTTTTCCAGGAGGCGGAAGAACTCCCCCTTGAGGTCTTCTGGAATGGTAGGCAGGGGTCTGTGCAGGAGTTCTTCTCTTTTAAAGCCGTAGAGCCTCTGGGCAAGGCAATTAGCCTCTGTTACCAGGCCTTTCGGACTGAGGAGGAGGTTGGCGTCCGGACCTTTCTCAAAGACTGACTTGTATAGGTCTTGGGCTGTCATGGTTAGGGGGTAGGGTGTAGGGAGTAGGGAGTAGGGAGTAGCAAGATTTTATATTGCTATCCCCTACACCCTACCCCCTATTCCCTAGTCCTTCTCTACTCCTCTTCCTCTTCTTTCTTGCCCTGGGCAATGATGTTCTGGGCGATGTGGGAAGGTACGACGTCGTAGTGGGAAAGCTCCATACTGTAAGAACCCTGACCTCCTGTTATGGACTTTAACTCTGTCTCATATCTGGTGACCTCAGCCATGGGTACGGAGGCCTTGATGACTTGCATCTTCCCTATGGTATCCATCCCGATGATTCGCCCCCTGCGGCTCGTAAGGTTCCCGGATATCTCCCCCATAAACTCCGAAGGGAAGGTGATTTCAATGTTTACTATGGGTTCCAGCAGGACCGGTTTGGCCTCCATGAACGCCTTCTGGAAGGCCTTAGAGGCGGCCAGTTTAAAGGCCGCTTCCGAGGAGTCCACCGTATGGAAACTGCCATCGTAAAGGGACACTTTGACGTCTACCACGGGGTAACTCGCCAGTACGCCCCTGGCCAGGGTCTCCCTTATCCCTTTCTCCACCGCCGGGATGTACTGTCCCGGTATCTTTCCTCCCACAATCTGATTGGCAAACTCAAACCCCTGTCCCCTGTGTAACGGCTCCAGTTTGATGTACACCTCCCCGTACTGCCCCCGG
>JASEHG010000054.1:1400-10292 GCA_030018855.1 Candidatus Brocadiaceae bacterium | reverse complement strand
TAAATCTGAGGGGGCCAACTGTATCCAGCAGACTAGTGATGGGGGGTATATTGTGGCTGGTGAGACAAACTCCTTTGGCAACGAGTTGGGTGATGCCTGGGTCTTGAAGCTTGCCTTGGATGGTACAGTAGAGTGGCAGAAGACCTATGGGGGAGATATTTTTGGCAAGGGCCATTGCATCCGCCAGACCAGTGATGGGGGGTATATTGTGGCTGGTTGGATAGTGTCCCACGACGAAGAGTGGGGTGATGCCCGTGTCTTGAAGCTCGCCACGGATGGTATGGTGGAGTGGCAGAAGACCTATGGGGAAGACTCTCTTGAGGGTGCCAATTCCATCCAGGCGACCAGAGACGGGGGATACATAGTGGCTGGTAGGACATATTTCTTTGGTGCTGGAGGGGCCGACATCTGGGTCCTGAAGCTCAGACCTTCAGGTTCTATAAAACCCTCCTGCCACTTTATAAGGGATACCAGGGTCTCCGTGATGGATACCAGTGCAAGGGTAATAGACACTAATGCGGTCATCAGGGATAGTGATGCAAAGGCAAAGGACTCCTCAGCAACGGTTCAGGATACTGGCGTCTCAGCCAGGTTTTTGGTCAAATGAAGATGCCTCTTTCTGTGTGTCTACCTCCTTAAGCCAGGAGACCGAAGACCATTATCTCGTATAGAGGCGTTTCATCTTCTCGCACATCATCCCCCTCTCTCGCTATGATTCTTAAAAGCATACCATGGGCAGGTGAGGTAACCCTTATCATCACAGGAGATTTAGGAGGTTGTATGAGACAGAGATCCTCTTCTTCTGCTACCTCTTTGGGAAGGAGATTAGTATCGAAAAACCATTTAAAGAGTTTACCGTCGCAGGGGGCCCAGACCTCCCAGATAGGCCCCTCCCAGCTAGACACAGGTGTCATTTGGAGGCCTTCCGTAGCCCCTAATTCCCCAAAGTTTGGTTCCTGGTGTGCCATCATGCCTTCTCCTCAATGAATAAACGGCCTAGTAATTGTTCGTGGAGGGCCTTTCCAGAACCTCCAGGTAAAGGATGGCCCTCCTTACAAAATCTTTCCCTTCTTTAAGGAGGTGCACATGTCTGGTTATCACTGAATCCATAGCCTTTGCCCCGAGGCTGGGGTCGCCGGCCAAAATCCTTTCCACTGCTTCTACGTATCGCAATAGCCTGACCTGAGGGAGTTCACTGTCTGGAGAGACCACCCTATCAATAACCCAGATAGAAATCGGATGCCTTAGCTCCCTCCTGCGGGAGATTGCATTAGCACCGGTAGTTTCCAGCCCCAGAAGGTAGATAGCTGGGTATTTAAGGTGAGTACCTTCCCTTGGGAAGGTTTGAATAAAAAATGATTGCACGTCCTCCAGGCTCACCCCATCCGCCTTCTCCAGTTCTATCTGGTCAAGCTTTGCGGGGAGTTGGTTTTGCAGTATGGCCCTTATCTGTCTTAATATGTCCTCAAGCATCACGTTCACCTCAAATGAAATTTCTCTGAGCTTTAAAATAAAAAGGCCCGAAGGGGGGGCATTTTGGAGTCCCCGCCTCAGGCGGGTTAGCTATCAGGAATTTTTGTAGGGGCGGGGTTACCCCGCCCCTACTGACTGCTGTCTACTGCCCCAATACCTCTTTGTATAACATACCTTTCAAAAAAATAAATGGCTAGATTCTACTAGTTGCCACCAGATTCAACAGGTTGTAGAAAAAGGTCTGCCAGGAGGGGTGATGGGGGCTTCGCTATGAGTGGCTAGCCCGCCTTAGGCGGGTTGCCGAAGCCTTAGCCAAACGGATTTCTTCTTTGTTGTGCAGGTAAAAGACTTAAATTCCCCACCTAATCCTCTCGGCATTGAAGGTGGGTAGTCCTGCCTTGATTATCTTCGCCGAGGCCGCAGCAATATCGTATTCTACCCGCTTGAACCTTACTAACTTCTTCTCCGTATCGTACAGGACGTAGCAGGCCTTTGGGTTCCTGTCTCTGGGTTGACCCACACTGCCCACGTTGACGATGGCCCTGGAAAATCCGCCTAAGGCGGAGAGGCTTACCTGCGGGTCTCCGATTGCCTTAATAGTGCCGTCCCTGACAATGGCTACTGGCACGTGAGAGTGACCCACAAAACAGACCTCATTCTTGAGTCCCCTGAAGCACAGCTCCGCATCGTAGAAGGTGTGGATATAGGCAAAGAGCTCAGGGAGATGGAGGGAGCCGTGGACGAGTGTCATATTGTCCTTCTCTATAACCAGGGGGAGGCTGGACAGGTACAGGTTCTCTTCCTGAGAGAGTTGCCTGGATGTCCAGAGCACGGCCTCTCTTGCCTCCGGATTGAAATACTCAATATCTGTCTTGTTAACGGCGCCGTAGTCGTGATTGCCAGCCACGACGGTGCTTGTCACCCCTCTGATGGTTTGTATGCACAGGTTGGGTTCGGCACCATAACCCACTATATCCCCTACGCTCAGAATGCCATCTACCCCGGCCTTCTTTATATCCTCAAGCACGACTTCCAGGGCATTAAAGTTGCTGTGGATATCTCCTAAGATGGCGTAGAGCAAATGGACATACCCCCATAAATTAGTAGTTAGTAGCCAGTAGCTAGTAGTCAGTAGCCAGGGGTTGAATTTTCTCCCTAGCTACTAGCTACTAACTACTAGCTACTAGAATTCACAAAGCTCATCTTCAGGTCGTAAAGTACCCCTTCCAGATACCTCTGCTCTTCCGGGGTAAGGTTACCCCTGGTCTTTTCTTCTATAACCCCGAGGGTATCTATAGTGAACTTGGCCTGGGCCAGGTTTCTCTCCCTCTTTCTTGTCATAGGATTTTCTATCTCCCCCAGGGCCATCAGGGCCTGGGTAGCAAGGCTGGATATAAAGAGTATAAAGCTGGCCTGAGGGACGGCGTCAGGACCACCCCCGACGGAAGTGGCCTCCTCCTCCGCCTCCCGCTCCTTTTCCTCTTCTACGTGTCTCTTCCACTCCTCGTCTACTATCTTATCTTTCTCTTCGGCCATTCCTTCCCCTTCTATTCGCTCAGGGTGGCAAATGGAGGATTACTACCCTACTCCCTACTCCCTACTCCCTACTCCCTGCCCCCTCGCCTCCACCCCTTGACCCTTATCCACTGTTAGAGTGGCCTTTATGAATTCCCTGAAGAGGGGATGGGGACGGGTAGGCTTGGACTTAAATTCCGGGTGGAATTGTACGCATACGAACCAGGGATGGTCCCTGAGTTCCATTGTTTCTATTAACTTGCCGTCCGGGGATAGGCCGCTGAGGACCATCCCATGGGAGTCAAAGATTTCCCGGTAATCGTTATTAAATTCGTAGCGGTGCCTGTGTCTCTCTGAGACCTTATCCTGTCCGTAGGCGGCATGGGCCCTGGTTCCGGGCAGGAGGAGGCAGTCCTGAGCCCCTAACCGCATAGTCCCTCCCATCTCCTTTATACCCCTCTGTTCTTCCAGGAGCGATACGACTGGGTGGGGGGTGTCTTTATCAAATTCCGTACTGTTAGCCTTCTTCAACCCACATGCGTTCCTGGCGAATTCAATAGTGGCACACTGAAGCCCGAGGCATATCCCAAAGTACGGGACCTCCTTCTCCCTGGCGTATCTAGCTGAGGCTATCTTGCCCTCTATGCCCCTTTCCCCGAAGCCCCCGGGTACCAATATACCCCCTACCCCGTCCAGACAGGCCTCTGGTCCTTTATCCTCTACGTCCTCTGCCTCTACCCGCCTCACCTTGACCCTGGCGTCGTTAGCTATGCCCCCATGGACAATGGCTTCATAAATGGACTCATAAGCAGACTGGTGCCCGATATACTTACCCACCACTGCTATCTCTGTGGAGTACTTGGGGTTCTTAAGCCTCTCAAGCATCCTTTCCCACCCCTGGAGGTTGCCGCCATCCGTCTTGAGCCCCAGTCTCTTTATAATGATGTTATCCATGCCCTGTTCCTTAAGGAGCAGGGGTATTTCGTAAAGGTAGGGCTTAACGTCTTTTTCGTCAATCACCGCCTCCTTCTCCACACTCGTGAAGAGGGCTATCTTGGCCTTGAGCTCCTGGCTCAATGGTTTTTCACAGCGACAGATGAGGACGTCTGGCTGGATACCCGCCTGTCTCAGCAGGCTTACGGCATGCTGGGTGGGTTTGGTCTTTATCTCATCGGCGGCCCTCAGGTAAGGCACCAGGGTCAGATGGACGTAGAGGACGTTCTGTCTGCCTACCTCAAGGCCAAACTGTCTTATGGCCTCCAGGAAGGGCTGACTCTCAATATCGCCCACTATGCCCCCTATCTCCGAGATGGCCACGTCCACTCCTGGCGTGGCTACCTTCCTGATGCACTCTTTAATCTCGTTAGTAATGTGGGGTACTATCTGTACAGTCTTGCCCAGGTACTCCCCGCGCCTCTCCTTGTTTATTACGGAATAATAGATAGAGCCTGTGGTGAAGTTACAGTCCCTGTTTATCACCGCATTGGTGAAACGCTCGTAGTGGCCGAGGTCCAGGTCTGTCTCTGCACCATCCTCCGTTACGTATACCTCCCCGTGTTCAAAGGGGCTCATGGTCCCGGGGTCCACGTTCACGTAGGGGTCAAACTTCTGGAGGTTTACCCTTAGCCCCCTGCTCTCCAGCAATAGCCCGATGGAGGCAGAGTTCAGCCCCTTCCCCAGACTGCTTACCACACCGCCTGTAACAAAGATATGCTTTGCCATGTATTTATCTACTAACCTGGCCTTCGGTTATCCTCTTTCGGCTTTCAGGTTTCTGACTGCCGACAGCCAATAGACGATATTTGTCTAAAAATTGCCTGAAATCTTCCGGGGTATCCACGCCACAGCACCTGTGGGGTGTAACCACTACCTTTATCTTGTATCCGTTGGAGAGTACCCTCAACTGCTCCAACTTTTCCGCCTCTTCAAGGGGAGAGCTGGGTAATTGGGAATATCTCAGCAGGAAATCCCTCCTGTAAGAATATATGCCGAGGTGTTTGTAATACGCCCCCTCCTTTAAACCTTTAAACCCTTGAACCCTTGAACCCCCTTCTTGTCCCCAGGAGGCCGCGTAGGGTATGGGTGACCTGGAAAAATAGAGGGCATAGCCCCTGCTATCCATCACCACCTTCACCACATGGGGGTCCTGGTATTCTTCCCTGGAATCTATAACGTTAGCCAGGGTGGCCATTACTGCCCCCTGGTCGGGGGCGGCCCTGCCACCTTTATCCTTTTGCAGGGCCTCCACTACGGTATCTACCATCTCAGGATGGACCTCAGGTTCGTCTCCCTGTACGTTCACGATTATATCGGCATCTATCTTTTTGGCAACCTCTGCCACGCGGTCAGTACCAGACTTATGTTCGGGAGAGGTCATCACTACCTCACCTCCAAAGCCCTTGACCACGTCAAAGATGCGCCGGTCATCCGTAGCTACTAGTACCCCCTGAATACCCTTCGCCTCTCTGACCCTGAAATAGACGTGCTCAATCAAGAATTTCCCCGTTAACGTCTTGGCTTCTGGGAGGATAAGCTTTCCTGGGAGTCTGGAAGACCCATATCTGGCAGGAATAACAACAAAGGCCTTCATGTTAAGACATCCTATCAACTCCCGGTAAGGGTGTCAAGAGAGGAAAAGATGCAGAATCCATAACTTTGCGTTATTGATTCTATATCCTGAATTCTGTATCCTGTGTTCCTATATGGACAAGACCTTGCAAGGCTTCAGAAGCCATATAATAGAGCTTGGGTACTCTTACTTCTTCGCCAAGTCCCTCTTAACTGCAGTAAAACTAGACCTCTTTAACCGCCTCGGGGAATCTGCCCTCACTGCCAGGGAGATGGCCAGGAAGACCTCGTGTAACCCCAGGGCCATGGAACTACTACTGAATACACTGGTGGGGATGAAAATTTTGGGAAAACGGGGCATATGGTACAACAACACCCCCCTCACCAGGGAAATCCTCCTTAGAGGCAAGGGCGGGTGTAAAACCCGCCCTTACTACGTGGGCGATGCATTAAATTTTCTTAACAACCTCTGGGAGGATTGGGGTCAATTAGAAGAGTCTCTACGTAAAGGCAGGCCAATAAAACAGCACGAGATGTACCTGGAGGATAGGGCCGTAACCCGTTCATTTATCCATGCCATGCACAACACGGCTATGGGCCATGCAGAGCTACTGGCCAGGGTTGTCCCCCTTAAGGGGGTTAAGACACTACTGGATATAGGTGCAGGCTCAGGGGCCTTCTCCATCCACTTCTGCAAGGCCAACCCCGGGCTCAGGGCTACCCTCCTTGACCTCCCCAAGACCCTTGAGGTGACCAGAGAGTTTGTTGCCAACTATGGTGTGGAAAAGAGGATAACCCTCCTGCCGGGTGACTATAATAAATCGCTACCCAAGGGGTTTGACGCCATCTTCCTCTCCCACATCATCCATTCTGAGGGAGAGAGGGAGAACCTGGAGCTAATGAAGAGGGTATATAAATGCCTGAACCCAGGTGGGAGGGTAATGGTACAGGACTTTATATTAAAGGAAGACAAGGCCAATCCACCCTTTGCCTCGGCCTTCGCCTTGAACATGCTACTCTACACGGAGAAGGGCAGGAGCTATTCTTTTAAGGAGATAAAGGGCTGGCTGGAGGAGGCAGGCTTTAAGTCTATAAGCTGGCCCAGGCTCCCCCTCCCCAGGGATATTTCTATTGTGATGGCCTGGAAACCCACCAGCGACCGTGTGTCATTGCGAGGAGCGAAGCGACGAAGCAATCCCTTAAAGAGATTGCTTCGCTCCGCTCGCAATGACAGTCAAGACGCTTCTAGGCGTGGCATCGCATGAACATCCTGCTCCTTAACATGCCCGACTTCCTGCCCTTTATTGCCCAGAGCACCCTGAAGGCACCCCATCTTGGGCTCTGCTCCATAGCCGCCAGCCTCCCCCCAGGACACAACGTCTATGTGGGTGACCTTGTTAACAGGCGGAGCAGTGTACGGGAATCTATCATCCAGGCCGTCAACACCTACAAGCCTCATCTGGTAGGCATCGCCTCTATGACCTTCCAGTACCGTACTGCACGTAAGATTGCCCAATTGATAAAGAACAACGTAGGGGCGGGGTCACCCCGCCCCTACATCTGCCTGGGGGGATACCATGCCACCCTTATGCATCAGGAGATATGCTCCGGCGAGGACGGCGAACTCTTTGACTTCCTAATATGCGGGGAAGGTGAGGTTACACTTAGGGAACTGGTCGAGGCCATAGAGGTAGGGGCACGTCGCAACGTGCCCCTACAGACCATTGCGGGTCTGTCCTATAAGGAAGAGGGCATGTGGAGGCATAACCCCAGAAGTCCCCTGCTGGACCTGAAGACCCTGCCCCTGCCCGACAGGTCCAGGAGAATCTGGAGCGGCTACACCTACCACGTCACCCCAGTAGACACCCTGGAGACCTCCAGGGGATGCACATTCACCTGTAATTTCTGCAGTATGCACCACATGTACAGCACCACCTTCAGGACCTACGAAATCCCGAGGGTGATAGCCGACATTGAGAACTGCAAGAGGGCAGGGGCGGGGATGGTACTGATGATAGATGACAATATAACCCTTAATCCCAGGCGGTTTCTGGAACTCTGCGAGGCCATCATAAAAGAGAAACACAACGACCTCTGGTACTGGGCGCAGGTTAGCAGTAGGGGCATCGCCTCCGTCCCCGAACTGTCCAGGGCCATGGCCCACGCAGGCTTCAAGATTGTATTCCTGGGTATAGAGAACGTCTCTAAAAGGAATCTGGAACAGCTAAAAAAGGGCGACATCGTGGAGTACAACAGGAAGGCCATCCGCCTCCTCCACGATAATAAGGTATTAATCGTGGGCGGTATGATAGTGGGTAATCCAGAGGACACTTATGGGGACATAGAAGAAAACTTCAGATTTTTTAGGGAACAGGGCGTAGACTTTTATTTTGACCAGATTCTTACCCCCTATCCCAAGACCGGCATAAGGGAAGAACTCATGAGGCAGGGCCTGGTGACCAACCCTGACGACTTTACTAGATACAACGGTTTTTGGGCCAACGTGAGGACAAAGCACCTCTCCGACAAGGAGCTGGAGTTTGTCCGCTGGAAGCTCCACCGCGAATATTACACCCTGTCCGACCCCACCCCACTTTACAGGGAACTCATGGGCGTATCGGGATACGCCTTCAGAAACCTCAGAAATGTATGGAAAAAGGGCCAGCTACTCTTTAACTCTGAAAGGACAGTATTTGAAAGAGAGATGGAGGGGTACAGGAGGGTGAATGAGTATTTGTGAGAATTTTCTGTATTTTTAAAAGGCCTTTCGGGTAAACTATAAGGGCAAGGAGGGGAGTAAATGGAACTTACTGCTATCATTAAAAAGGGAGAAAAACAGTATGTAGCTTTGTGTCCGGAAGTGGACGTAGTGAGTCAGGGCTACACTGTTGAAGATGCGTTAAAGAATCTGAAAGAGGCAGTTGAGCTTTATATAGAGGAAATGGGACTTCCTGAGGGTATTGGGGGCGAAGGGATGCTGGTAACGCACCTCCAGATAAAAGATGCAAAGGTTACCAGTCCTGTCAGGTAAGGGAGTTATTAAACTTCTCAAGAGAGTGGGGTTTTTGCCCGCCAGACAAAGAGGCAGTCACATTATACTTATCAAACAAGAACCTCAAAAGGGTAAGAAGGCGGTAGTCGTTCCCGACCATAAAGAGGTAGATAAAGGCACATTAGTAGAGATAATAAGACAGGCTGGACTGACAAGAGAAGAATTTATGAAACTTTATGAGGGTCGGTAGGTCCAGGATGGGGGTACAGGAGGGTGAATGAGTATTTGTGAACTGCGGATAAATAGGATTGGCAGGGGCTAAATGCCCTTCTGATTAATATTTT
>JASEHG010000054.1:0-1390 GCA_030018855.1 Candidatus Brocadiaceae bacterium | reverse complement strand
GAATGGGTTTGGGCCATCGCTGAAACACGAGAACCAAACCCATTCTTAATAAATATGAATTATGAGAAAATATAATCCATACAGGAATGTCTTTTACTACTATCGTGGACCCTCAAGTAAAATAGAAGGGCAATATGACAAACAAATTGAGGATAATACAACTAAGGCTCTTATAAACACGTTAGAAAATAGTGAAAAAAGGTTGTTAATGTCTCTTCTGAAAGAAATAGAAATAGACATTAAACATCTTGACAGAGTTGCCTATGACTTACAAGTAGGCAAGGAATTAAGTAGACCCGACGCCCAAATCCTGATAGATAACAAATATGACATCCGTATAGAAAGTAAGATAGATTCGCCGTTAAAGGAAGACCAGATATGCCAACACTTAAAGTCCATTTCCAGCCGGGATGGTTACTTGATTTGTATAACACCAAGAGAAGGAGATAAGAACGTTGTCCAACAAATCAATAAAGCTAATATGAGATTCATCACCTGGAAAGAAGTATACATGTGTTTCAAAGAACAACTTGAGAAAGCAAGAGATGAGAAGACACAGTTCATAATTCAGGCATTCTTAGAATATCTGGAGGCAATAAATATGGCCCCTTTTAATGGGTGGGACAAAAAGGACTTTGAGGCTTTCCTAAATATTGAAGATGACCCAAGAAAAGAACTACGACTAAGGGTAAAAGAAAAGCTGAAACAATATTTAGTTGAACTACAAAGGTTACTGAAAAAAGAACCACTATTTGAAGACCTTGAGCTAGATGTTGGGAATATTGCACAGGATGATTTGGAGGTTTGGGGTGTACTATGCAACCCTCCACTTAAAGAGAAAATACAAAGATCACATCTCAATTTTTCTATATCTTCAAACGGATTTTTTATGGGCGTTACAACGGAAGGGAAAATACCCGCTACGAATCTAAGGAATCGTATAAACTGTGAGAGAGGCAGATTTCTAAAAATTCTGAGAAAATTAGGAGGTTATTATTTAATTATTCAAGAAAGAGAAAAAGTTCAACCTAGGTATTATAATTATCTTAATGTTGCGGAAATTTGCCTAAGAAAAGATATAACCCCTGAAGACATAGACTACATTTTTAAGAAAACAGGGCAATACGAGCTATTCGCAATTAAGTGTGGAACAAGATGGAAGAGGGATTACTACGATGAAACTCTTAACAAAGCATCCTTCTTGGAAGATAGTGTGAAATGGATGAAATCATTACAGGACTATTATGAGTTTGCTCTTGGTGGGAACTCATAAACACCCATTTGTTAAGTTTGTAGGGCGCGTCTTTAGACGCACCATTTATTATTTCGGTGCGTTTCACGCACCCTACATTGCTTATTAAACAAGAACCTCAGAAGGGCAAGAAGGCGG
>JASEHG010000053.1 GCA_030018855.1 Candidatus Brocadiaceae bacterium | reverse complement strand
CAAAACCCCCCAGCAGGCCTCCCTGGACATATCCCGCAACTCCTCCCCCCAGCCCATTAAAAACCTATTATAATAAAAAAAATTTTTTTTTCAATAGGCCACGACCTCTGAAAAGTTCTACTTCCGCCTTAGGCGGATCAGAATGACATCCTGGATATTTTTCAGAGGTCTCGTATAATCTGTATAACCTATTTTTTGAACGGCACATAATCCCATGACCGATATCCAAGTCCTGCCTGGCTGGAAAGAACTAGTTGACGGCATAAATAGGCTAAAGGGTGTGGTAATAATCCTTGGGGCGCCAGACACCGGGAAGACCACGCTGGCCTTTTATCTATCCAGGGGGCTCCAGTTAAGGGGCTGCAATGTGGCCATGGTCTCTGCCGATATGGGGCAGTGTGCCTTTGGCCCTCCAGCAACGCTTGGTATGTCGTTCCTGAGCGGACTAGAGGTCGTTCCAGACCTGCACCCTAAGGTTACAGGGCCAACGTCCTTCAGAGACGTGGAAATCCATTCCATGTACTTTATTGGCTCTACTTCTCCTCTGGGACACCTGCTCCAGACTACCACGGGCCTGAAAAAGCTGGTAGAGAAGGCACAAGGAGGGGGCGCAGAGGTTGTAATAATAGATACCTCAGGCTTTGTAGAGGGAGGGGCCGCCTGGGAATTAAAATTTCAGAAGATAGAGCTTGTCAATGCCAGGCACATAGTGGCCCTGCAAAGTGGACAAGAACTGGAGGGTATCCTCAGCCCCCATGAGGACAGGAAATGCCGTACCCTTCACCGTCTAAAGATATACGAGGGGATAAAGCCAAAATCTTACGAACGGCGGAGAGACTACCGCAGGCAGAAATTCTCAGAATATTTCCAGAAGGCAACGACTAAAGGCATCCCCCTGGGGGCAGTCAGGCTAATCAATCCGCTAAATATCCTTACAGGAGAGGGCTACGGGGGCCTGTACAAGAGACTGCTGGTAGGGCTGAATGATGACGAGAACTTTACCCTGGGACTGGGTATCATTGAAGACATGGACCTTAAGGAGTTGCGTCTGTTAACGCCCATAGAAGGGATTGAAAGGGTAAAGCTAGTGAGGCTGGGTGCTATCAGATTGGACGAAAACTGGTATGACAGCCGGGTGAAATTTACCTCGGTGAGCCCTTCCTGAGTATGAAGAAAAATCTATTGATTACAGGTAGACCAGGGGTAGGAAAGACCACCTTGGCCATAAAGGTATCAGCGGTCTCAGGGCTGATACCCAGGGGTTTTTATACTGAGGAAATAAGGGTGGCCAGGGACAGGAAGGGTTTTAAAATAAAGACCTTCGGGGGGAGGGAAGGTATCCTCGCCCATGTAGATTATAAAGGCAAGCCCAGGGTGGGGAAATACGGGGTGGACGTAGAATCCTTTGAGACCATTGCCATCCATGAGATAGAAGACGCACTTCGGGGCAGTCAGATTATAGTTATAGACGAGATAGGGAAGATGGAGCTCTTTTCTCACAGATTTAAGGAGTTGGTAATTAAGGCACTGGACAGCCCTTATCCACTGTTTGGGGTTATTAAGGACCATGGGGATGGGTTCATACAAGAGATAAAGGCCCGACAGGACGTCAGGATATTCACCCTGACTATAGAGAATAGGGATTCCATCCTGCAAGAAGTCCTTGACGTCCTTAAAGATATAGTCGGTCAGGGCAAGGGTGTGTCTGGTAAGATTCAGGCGATATAAGACTTGCTTCTTTGTTTAAGGTGCTAGTGGCCTAGCTTGCTCGGCTCACCTTTTGCAGGGTAGGGGCACAACATGCTGTGGCCCTACCACTACAAATGGATACGCCGTACCCACTACAGTTTTGACAGAGTTTTGGAGGTTAGGGATCGTGGTATAAGGGACAGCAGGCAGAATCTCGCTATCCTCTACCCTCTAATCCCTGACCCCTAGCTCCAATAGTCTGGCAGTGGGGAGCTGAGACTTGAAGCCCATCTCTTCTACCAGGCGTTCTGCCAGGACTCCGGCCAGTTTATCTAGTTCTTCCTTAAGAAGCCTGGCATCCTCTTCGGAGTACTTCCCGTAATTGAAACCGAATGCCTTTTCCTGCTGGGGCAAGGTCTGTACCATCTTTGTCTGCCACAGTAGAGTACCATCCCTCACCCTCCGCATAGAGGCCTTTACTTTTAGCACCAGGTAGGGTTTGGAAAACACCCCCGGGTCTTTTACCCCGTAGGAGAGGATAAAGAGTTCTACGACCGTATCCGCCCCAAGGTATCTGCCTATCTGCTCGTAATCTCCGGGGGTCTTTGCCTCCGAACCCTGGAGTTTATGAGCGACCCTGCATGCCTCCACCTCCTCCGGGGAGACAAGGGAAAACGAGGCCGAGCGCTGCAGCTTCCTGTAGAGGTACTCCCTGATGACGTGCCCTATGTGCATGTCAAAGGTAAGGCTGTTAAAGTGACGGCTGTCATTTCTGGTCGTGCTGACGTAAGACATGGCAAGGAAGAGTTGGGGTATCACGGCGGGGGATAGGAACATCAGGGGAAAATGTTCGTCTCCAGCTACGCTCATAAAGAGGTCTGGCCTTTCGTTGGGGCACATGATAGCCACCTTCCTTATGTTCTTTACCTCTTCCTTTGGAAAGGGTATCTCTGCCACCTTCTGTTCGCTTGCACATCCCTGGAAGAGGAGGACTACGAATACCAGTAGTTTTGTCAGTATAAATGGCGAATCCGTTGTGTTTTTTGGTGAACTTTTCTTCATGGGGAAGCCTTAACAGGCAGAGACCCTGTCGTTGTCTTTTCTGCCGAGACCGGCCCTTGCTCTTCAGGGGGGAGGAGGCTTATCAACTCCTTTTCCACCTCCTGGAGATGGGTGAGGATAAGCTCCAGCTCCTTTTCCGCTACGTGTTTTCTGCTGCACTTTTCGTACAGGCTGGCGGCCTTGCCATAGTTTTCCACTGCTGGAGGGGTTTGGCCATTTTTAAGATATAGTCTGGCCATGTCCATGTAGGTATCTGCTATAAGGAGAACCACTCCTACCTCAGCGGGGTTGTAGTGCAGGGCGTAAAAGAGGTATCTTGCGGCCTCTTCGTCCCTCGCCAGTTTGGTCTCAAAGGCCCCCCCCACTTTATTTTCTCCCAGTTTGGCCTTGCCCTTCTCCATGTAATACTGAAAAAGGGAGAGCCCCCCGATGCTACTCTGAGGGGGAGGTGGGACCTTTTCCTTCCACTCCTTAAAAATAATCTCGCTGTAGGTAATCACCCGGAGGTTTTGTAATTTGCCCTTCCTTATAAGTACGAGGTCCACCTCCGTATCCTTATCTCTCCTAGCCTTAGACGTCTTAACAAATTCGTCCAGGGTCTTTATCTTCTGGCCATCTATCTCTATAATCAGGTCCCCTGCTGTTACCCCTGCCCTCTCTGCGGGGTATCCAGGGTAGATTTCCACCACCTTCACTCCGCCCGAGGCGGAGTCGCCCTGAGATACTACAAGCCCAGAAAAGAGACTAGAGGCGTAGACGTCCGGGCTTACAATAAGACAGTAGGCAGTAAGCAGTAGCATGAGGGGCGGGGTGACCCCGCCCCTACGGGTTTTTGATTTATGCAACTCCTATCCTCCTTATGGCTATATCTATGAGAAAGAGGCCCATGGCAAGGGGTATGAGGAACTTTGAGAGGTCTTCCTTCTTTTCTATCTCTCCGGTATCCTGCCCCAGTTCTTCCATGCCCGGATTGATTTTGCCGTGGGTAATTCGGGTAACGGCCTCCATGAATTCCCTATTATTACCCTGGGAAAGGCTCTCAAAGGGAAGTGGGCGTGCCTGCGGCGGTATTATTAGTCCTTTGGTTGCGTGGTCCATTAACTTGTCCCCCTTAAACGTGGAGACGTCCAGCGTGTAGTAGCCAGGCTGATAAGTCTCCAGGCTGGCTATGTATCGCCTCGGCGCCACCTGCCTGAGGTTCACCTCATGGCCCTCAAGGCCAGAGGAAAGGAGGCGTAACTGGAGACGGTCAAAGTCCCCAATGCTGGATTCTATTACCAGATGAGGCTTACCTTCTCTCTCCTCTATCTGCAGGGCGTATTCTCCCCTTGGCCTATCCCGCATGGCCCAGTGGATGGTTTGGGACCAGAATTTATTGTACATAGCCCAATTTACCCACTGATTAGACCACCTGGCCTCGGCGTCGGAGGTGTAAGCTACTACCTTACCCAGCCCATACCTCCAGTCTGCCAGTATAGGGTCGTCCACGCCTCTAACGTCGGCCACCAAGGGTACCTCAGCCGTAGGCTTAGGTCTCGTAAGGGAGTAACCCCTGAGAGGAGGTATCTGTTCCTGGGTTATACCTTTCAGTATCTCACTGCTGGGGTCTAGCTTGGGGACAAACTGTTCCTCGTGGAAGTCTGCCTTGGTAAGGGCCTTATCGGCATCTGTTACTACCAATTTTGGGAGGTCCTTCACGTCTTTCAAGATATAAAACTCACCCCTCGTCCGCATGGCGATGTCCTTCATAAGTCGTGTATTAACTAACCAACCCCCTATGGCTATGGTGGAGACGGAGATGTTTGCCTGTTTAAACATCTCCATAAGGCTCTCGTAGCTGTAATAGACGGAACGGGTGTTCCCATCCGACATAAGGATGACGTGGCTGACCTGGGACCCTGAGTTGACCAGTTTCTTGTAGGCCTCTTTCATGGCAGGGAAGATGTCCGTCCCTCCACCTGCATTAAGCCGGGTAAGTTTATTGACTATGGAGGACTGTAAGTCCCTTACCGGCATTAGTTCTATAATATCATAGGGTATCACGTCAAAGGCAATAAGCCCCATCAGGTCGTCAGATTTTAACTGCGACATCAACTCAACGGCGGCCTTCTTCGTGGCAAAGAGCTTGCTCCCGGTCATGCTCCCCGATTTATCTACCAGGAGGATAACGGCTACCTTCCTGGGTTTTTCTTCTATGAAGGTACTTCCCGTAGTTACTTTTACGGGGAGTATCTCCTCCACTGCGGTGCCAGCGTACCCTCCCTGGGCAAAGCTGTGCTCCCCCCCCAGCATGACAAGACCACCGCCAAAGTCTCCGACGTAATTCTTCAGGGCCTCCATCTGCTCATGACCAAGGGTAGTTGCAGGTACGTTAGAAAGGATAATGCACTCGTACCCCAAGAGTTCCTGCAGGGTACGGGGCATATCCCTTGGTCCTCGTAGCTCTACTTCTACGTCCTTTCCCTCCAGGGCTTCAACCAGAAAGGGCCTGTTGTGCGGGCTGACTTCCCCCTGGAGATAGAGGATTCTAGGCTTGCCCCTGACGTTAACAAATGCCTCATGGAGATTATTGTTGGGGTCAGTGTCAGATTCTGCCTCCAGCACCGCACGGAACTCAAGAAATCCCCTCTGCGGGTTCTCGTATAGGAAGTCAAAGGTATTTAGCCCCGGGGAAAAGCTCGTCTCCCACTCTCTGAGGAATCTCTGGCCTTCGTAAAGACTGAGTCTTCCCTTGCTAGGAAGGTTTCCTTTGTTCTCAACAGCGACCCTTGCCTCAAAGGCCTCTCCCTGGGCGATTTCTTCCGGCACCATGAGCTTCTTGACGTAGGTCTCTTTGACCTCCGGAGGCGGGGGCAGCTCCAGGGCATGCACCTCTATCCCTTGTTTCTCCAGGATTGAGGCGGCCTGGAGACCACTGCCCAGGTTCTCGTTACCATCCGTAAAAAGTATTATCCTCTTTTTACTGTCTTTGGGAAAGATACTAAGGCAAGCCAGGAGTCCACTGGCGGCGTTTGAGCGGGAGGTATCCACCTCCCAGCGGAGATTTTCTGGCTTCAACCTCTCATCCACGGGGGCCATCACCTGGGCGTCCTTGCCAAAGACCACAAGCCCGCGCTTCACTTTCTTCCCCAGCCCATTTTCAATATTCATAATGGAATTCATTACCCAGGCCTTATTTTCCAGGCTTATGCTGTCAGAGACGTCTGCACAAAAGATTAGCACGGATTCCCCAGGCAGTTTTTCTATCCTGCTCAGGCCGGCAAGGCAGAGTAAGAGCAGTGCCAGTACCAGCCCCCTGAGAAAGTTGGAAGCAATGAGTCTCCATAGTGGCAATCTCCCCAATGCCAGGGCGGATAAACCCCAGAATATGGGTATGATGGCCAGTAGTTTCAATAAGGATGGGTGTTCAAAGTCTATATTCATGCTAAAGAGTCCTGGCCCTCGCCTTCAGATGATAAAGAACCCACTCAGCCAATAACAGCAGGAGTACCACGATAAGGAGATATTTGCCCAGTTCACGCTTCTCCGTTAGAGAAAAAGGGGTAGCACTGGCCTCTTCAAAGGGTATTCCTCTCTTAGGGAAGGAGGAAGGTCTTATATCCGATTCTTCCCTATCAAAGAGATTGGCTACAAAGCGCCTTTCTATCCCTTTCCCTTTGAGGTGATACTCCCCTACATGGTTAATATCCTTTATAACCACGGTATCTCCCGAGGCGTCAATTTTTATGGTCTTACCCTTTGGGTCGGTAAGGCTTAACTCCTTACTATCCCCCTTGAGGTTAAAGGTAAGGTTTTTACCCGTCTTTACCTGAGTAGCCGCAGTTCCCTCGGGGTCTAGCCACTGGAGGATGTTGAGGAACATTATTAAAACGGGTATATCTTTGGCCCTGGTGAAGCTAAATTCTGCCAGGTCAAATCCAAGGACTGCAACCCTCTCTCCCCCCAGGAGTCCGGCGGTGACCACAGGGAAGGGGCTGTCGCCAGCGCTGGCCCTCACCACAGGCACAAACCCATCCATATTCTTAAAGGCCAGGGCCTTGGTCAACCAGATATCCTCTATATAGTCCAGATGTCCCATTATGGGATGGGAATGTTCCCAGTCAATAATTTCTGCATTCCTGAACCATCCCTCTACAGGAAAGAATTTGTTGTCTTGAGGTGGGAATATGAAAAGGGAGTTGATGTCTGGTAAGGCCTCCGGGACATATTTGTGGAAGAGGCAGATAGCAAAGTCTTTAAGGGGTAGTTGACCGTAGCCCCTGGGTGATGCAAAGAGGAATTCTACCTCCTTGACGGCCTTATCCACCTTTCCCAGTTCTTCCTCAAGGGGTCCCCCTGGAGTAACCACCAGTACCTTTATTGTCTTTTTTGGTCTTATTATGGCAAATGCCTGATTGTCCAGCGGCATGGCGTCCTCGGGGTATAGTTCTACTTTCAGCAGGCCAGGTCCGGAGACGCCTTTTATACGCACAGTGCGGTCTTCCTGCGGGGTGAGTTCCACAGTCTCCTCCATTAGCGGTCTATGGTCCAGGAAACCCTTAAGGAGCACGGTCTTGGTCTCAGTACCCATGTTCCTTATCGTTACATAGCCCTCCCTTTCGGAGTATTCTTTAAACATGTCTTGATAGACGTCCAGCCCTACGATGGCCACGTTGGCAGATGCCTTTCCGCACGTAAAAAATCTTATTTTATTTGCCTGGGGTGTATTGATTTCAGGAGGTACTCTATCGGTAAAGACGTGTACCTCCCCCAGACTATTCCGTCTCAGCAAAGAAAGGGCCAGGCTGAGCCCTTCTTCCAGATTTGTGGTGGTATCAGTTACTTCCAGGTTTTGTATAAGGCGGTTCAACTTCCACTTATCCCCAATTGGTTCTGAGATTATGAGGGGCGAGGAATGCATGGAAATTAGCTGTGCCTTATCCGTCATGCCCATCTTTTCTACGACTTTCAGGGCCTCGGCCTTTGCGAGCTCAAAACGGGTTAACTCTCCCTCTCTTGTCTGCATGCTGGCAGAGGTGTCTACCAGGAGGATTATGTCTTTACCGGTAATTCCCTTTATAGTAGAGGTAATGTAGGGCCTGGCCAGAGAGAGGGCCAGGAGGCTGAGGATAATAATTTGCAGGAAGAACAGGGCGTCTGCAAGGAAAAACCTGGTACGTACTGTGCCCTCCGTGAGGTCTCTCCAGGGGATAAAGCTGGATACAAGGATGGTCTTTCTCTTCTTCCTGAAGAGATAAATCACCACCAGTATGGCAATGGTAGCCAGGGAAGCCAGGGCCAGGAGATTTAAGATACCCATGAGATTTACTACCTCACAAAGCCTAGCTTGGGCAGTTCTTTGAGGATAAGAGACTCAAAGTCCATGTCCGTCCTGGCTAGGGTGTAGAGGGCCCTGATGGAGTGACAGTAGCGTTTCAGTTCCTGATTGTGGTTCTCCAGGAGTTGGTGATACTTCTTCTTTAAGGCGGGGGTAACGCTTATAACCTTTCTCTCGCTGGTCTCCACGTCCACAATCTCCCCGCTTTTCAGGTCTTTAAAAGGGTCTATCTCCCTTGGCCCCAGTACCTGAATGACCTTTATGTCATAGTGTTTGAACCTTAATATATCCAGGGCCCTCTTGTAGGAATGGGGGGGAATCATAAAGTCAGAGATTAATACGATGGTCCCTCCCTTGCCTTTGTTATCAAAGATATAACGGGAGAGGAAATTCACCAGGTCTGCCTCTCCGGTAGGGGTAAGCGACTGGACAAAATCTTTTATGTGGACTATACCGCCAGGTTTTTGAAAGAAAGGGGTTTGATGGAGTCCTGAACGGGTTTCTGGATGGGCAGGGGTAAGGGCCACCACCCTGGTACTATTCTGATTAGACAGGCCAATGTAGCCCAGGGCCAGGGCTATCTTTCTGGCGAAGTCAAACTTCCCGTCTCCCTCCGGGAAGGACATAGAACGGCTTGTATCCAGGAGGATATGGACTGATAGTTCTATCTCGTCCTTAAAGGTCTTTATCAATAGTTTATCCAGCCGGCTATAGAGGTTCCAGTCAATGTAACGGAAGTCATCGCCCGGATTGTAGGCCTGGTAGTCAGCAAACTCAATGCTGTTACCCTTTTTATTTATGAATACGTATCCCCCTTTTCTTGACACCATGGCCGCCTTTTTACAGACGATGGTTAGTGCCTCCAGTCTTCGCAGGAACGCGGGGTTAAAGAGGTCTCTGAACATGCTCTGTCTCGGGTCTAAGTTCTTCTATGATTTTGTGCAATATATGGTGGGCGGTTACCTTATCGGCATCTGCCTCAAAGTTCAGCACAAGCCTGTGGTTCAAGGCAGATACCGCTACCTGCTCCACGTCCTCAAAACTCACGTTGACCCTGCCATCTAAGAGTGCCATCGCCTTGGCGGCCAGTACCATTGCCTGTCCTCCCCTGGGGCTGGAGCCGTAGCTTATATATTTTCTCGTGTACTCATGCAAGGAGTGTAAGGGGTTTGGAGTATCTCCCAAATGGGCCTTGCTGTCTGGCTGGGTGGCCATGATTATCTTCACGATGTAATCCTGGACTTTAGAGGAGACCAGTACCTCCCGGATTAACTTCCGCATCTCTAACACCCTGGCCAGTGCCTTTTCTTCTGGGAAGACCATCTTTATCTCATAGTCCCCCGTGGAGGTCGTCTGATTTAAAATCGTCCTTAACTCCTCCTGGCTGGGATAAGGGACGTGGAGTTTGAAAAAGAACCTGTCCATCTGGGCCTCTGGTAATGGGTAAGTCCCCTCCATTTCTATGGGGTTCTGGGTGGCCATAACGAAGAACGGTTCTTTTAAGACATTGGTCTTCCCTGCTACGGTAACCTGTCCCTCCCCCATGGCCTCCAGGAGGGCAGATTGAGTCTTCGGGGTGGCACGGTTAATCTCATCGGCCAGGACGATATTGGCGAAGATGGGGCCCCTGGAAAACCGGAACTCCCTTCCCCCACCGTCCCTCTCCACCACCATTTGCGTACCTACAATGTCTGCAGGCATGAGGTCCGGGGTAAACTGTATCCTTTTGAATTCAAACCCCAGGGCCTTACTCAAGGACTTGACCAGCAGCGTCTTGCCCAGTCCGGGGAGGCCCTCTATCAGGACGTGTCCCCCGCAGAAAAAGGCGATAAGTATCTCTTTTATGAGCTGTGTGTTGCCTACGACTACACGACTAATCTCTTCCAGGATGGAGAGTAAATCCTTCCTGAAGACCTCTACTTCCTCAGCCAGGCCTTCCATCTTTTCCTTCTCTTCTACACCGAGTGGATACATTTAGTAGTTCCCCTTGTATATTTCCTTTACAATTCCCTCGTATTCCTGTGGTATGCGGGCCTTTTTTATGGCATCTTCTCCTGCCTGCTCCTTACCAAGCCTGGTATAAGGGTCAACCTCTACGGTAGGGCTGTGTTGTTTAAAGGGCACTGCACCCTCAACTACCTCCTGACCGGTGGAGAGGACCTCCCGTTTCTCTTGCGTGGATGCTTTGTCTGCCTTTAGTCTTAATTCATGACTCCTTTCCCCAGGAGGACCCATTTCCTCTTCTCCCTCAGAAAAGAGTTTGTCCCCAGGTTTGTCTCCAGCACCCGTACCTCCAACTTTTGTACCCTCCATGGTAGAATAACCCATTT
>JASEHG010000052.1 GCA_030018855.1 Candidatus Brocadiaceae bacterium | reverse complement strand
CTTAAAAGATGGAAGGTTTCTATGGTTAGTCTGTATCCTGTTAATCCTGATGGGAGGACATATCCTTAACGCACTCTTAAAGCATGGTTTTCTCAACGGCACAAGAAAGAGGCTAGCCTTGATGTTTTTCGCCCTGTCTTTTATCATACTACCGATAAAGTCTTTAGTTGCATACAGGGATTCAGGCAAGGACATATATAATTTAGGCCAGACATTAAAGAGGGAGTATGACATACACGGCAATATAGCCTCAAACGCTTATGGGTCTAAGACACTGCTCCTGGCATTCCACTGGAATAATAATAGTAAATGTTATGGCGTACCAAGAAGAAATGTTACTGGCATAGATTTAACAGATTTAGAGGATGAGTTGAAAAGGAATGACATAGATTACTACCTTGTATGGAATAGAGAGGATGTATCTACTGCACCTGAAGCTATTTACCCCTTTGGACTGGAACGCTACGAGGGGTCTCAATTTCTGTCTGACTATAGGGAAGAAACGGGCGGGAAGATACCTGATTTAAGGATTTATAATTTGAAAGTAAAGAGAGACCTCTGAAGATGAAGGTTCTCTTGATTAGCCCTCTTTGTCAGCCAAGCTTATGGCAAAATGAAATTGTCTCTTGCGAACCCCCTTTGGGAATCTGCTACATCGCCTCTGTATTGGAAAAGCATGGACACGCGGTGAGGATACTGGAGAGGCGGAGGATTATTGGTAGTAGGAGAAGGACGGAGAAAAATCTAGAGGGCTTAGATAAGGAGACCTTTGCACAGTTAAAAGCCTTTAATCCTGATTATATTGGGGTCACCGCTACCACTCCTCTTATAATGGATGCCTATAGGGTGGCCCAAATTGCCAGAGAGGCTAATCCCCATACAAAAATAATGGTCGGTGGCTGTCATCCTACCGCAGAGCCTGCAAGAACCCTGAAAGAATGTGAAGAGATAGATGTAGTGTGTATAGGAGAGGGTGAGTTTACTTTTCTTGAGTATGTAAACGGTTCGCCTCCAAAAGACATAGATGGAATCGCCTACAGGGATAATGGGAGGGTGTCCCTTACTAAACCAAGAAGCTTTTACCCTGAGCTTGATAGCATCCCCTTCCCCGCACGCCACCTCCTAGATAAGGGATACTACTTCTCCCCCCAATCTATGACTATTAGAGGCTTCTATCTTGCTCAAACCACGCTACTAGCTGCGAGGGGTTGTCCTTACAGGTGCACCTTCTGCCAAAGTGGGCAATTAGCTAAGGCAGGTGTAGGAAGGTATGCAAGATTCCACTCTCCAGAAAGGGTTATTGAAGAGATAAAGCACCTTATTAGAGACTTCAACATTAACGGCCTTCTCTTTGCAGAGGACATGTTCTCTATTAAAAAGGAGAATGTGCTGAAAATATGTGAGCTTCTGATAAGGGAAGAATTGGATAAAAAATTAAAATGGGCCGTTAATTTAAGGACAGATGCCGCTGATAAAGAACTCCTGGAGGTAATGAAACGGGCAGGATGCGTTCAGGTGGTCTACGGGTGTGAATCAGGCTCACAGAGGACTTTGGATAGACTCCACAAAAAAACTACAGTGGAAAAGAACTATGAGGCTATTAAACTTGCAAAAGGAGCAGGTCTGACTGTAGAGGCAAATATCATGATTGGCCTGCCCGGAGAAACAGAGGAGAATTTTCTGGAGACTGTAAAATTTCTGGAGAGGGCCAGGCCGGATAGGATAAACAGGGGCAAGCTCTACCCGTTACCAGGGACCCCTATTTTTGAAGAAATGTTTAGGACTCGTAAGATTAACAACCTTAGAGACTGGAATGACCTATGGGATAAGTACGTTGCCAATGATTTTACATTTGCGGATATATCTCCCAACAGGTTCGCTGAACTTCAGGCCCTAATGGATAGAAAGGTTATCTGCCCCATAAATTATGTCTATAAGATAAAGAATAACTGGAAGACATATCCTGCTATGGCCTTAAGGCAGATGATTCTTATGGTACTACATCTAGGGGTTCTTTATATGCCCCTGAGATTTCAAAAGGTTGCCAGACAGATTGCAGAGTGGTTGCAGGTCCAATCCAGATATGTCGCAGAATAACCGTAACACAAATAAACTCCGTATATTAGGTATAAGTCTGGTGAAAGACCTAGTAAGGCCAGGAAAGGTCGTGGAGGAGGAGACCCTGTACAGGGTCAAGAAGCAGGGGGAGCTATTAGAGGCATATCATATTGTGGTCTTCACCAAGGATAAAACGATTCCCTCACAGGTAAAACTCTCTGGCAAGGTCTTTTGCTACCCTACACGCTCGGCCAGTAAGCCCTCCTTCTTTATAGATGCCTTCAGATTAGGTAGTGAAATATGCGAAAGGGAAAGTATAGACCTTGTCTATACTCAGGATTGCTTTGTTACCGGTCTTGTGGGTTACCTACTGAAACGGAAATACAATATACCTCTCTGTTTATGCATCCATGGAGATATGATTGATAACCCATATTGGATTAATGAGAAGCTACTCAACAGATTTTTTAATATCTTGGGCAAGTGGCTCATAAAAAGGGCTGATACTCTCAGGGTTGTCAGTAAAAGTGAGATGGAAAAGCTAATTAGAATGGGTATCCCAAAGGAAAAGATCTGGAATATAGGCTGTACGGTAAAAATTCATGAATTTCTTAAGGCCGATGGTGCCCCTATCCGCTCCAGATACCTGGTAAACAATGGAAAGTCAAAGATACTCCTCTTCATTGGAAGATTTACGGAACAAAAAGATATCCCTACTTTGCTTAAGGCCCTTACTATAATATTAAGATCCCATCCAGAGGCCGTATTACTCCTGCTAGGTCAGGGATATCTTCAAGCTAAATTAGAAAAAATGGCGCACGAGCTTGGTATAGAAAAGGACGTGGTCTTTGTAGGTAGTGTCCCACATGAAGATATCTTTGCCTATTATGCGGCCTGTGATTTGTTTCTATTATCCTCCGTATACGAAGGGAAAGCCAGGGTTTTGGAGGAGGCCTCCGCAGCGGCCAAGCCTGTGGTAGCTACCGATGTAAGTGGCACACGGGACATAATAATTGATGGGGTAACTGGTTTCGTAGTGGATAAGGGCAGACCTCATGACTTGGCCAAACGGGCCATCCAGCTTCTTGATAATCCTGAAATGGCAACGGAAATGGGTTTAAAGGCCAGAGAACACATATTACGCCTTTATTCAGAGACGGGCCTGCTTGCTATCCATAAAGATATGTGGGGGAAAACGGTTAGTAGATATAATAATCGGGAAATAACAAAACCGAAGTAGATAAATATGAAAGTTTGCCTCATATCATCCATGTACCCCCCCCGAATCAGTGGTCCTTCCACACAGACAAGGCACTTCGCCTTGTTTCTAAAGGAGCTTGGGGTTACTCCCATTGTAGTTACATTTGGAGAGAGGGACGAGGTTAGCTATGATGAGGGTATAAAAGTCTATTACCTCCACTCCCATGAAGAACCAGTAATCGGCCCATTCCTTCAATATATAAACGCCTTCTTCAGGCTATGGAAGATTTTTGGGCATGAAGGACCAAATGTGGTTCACCATCAGACCGGTGTGGATTATCTTTCAGTGATTAGTGGCTTTCTCGCAAAAAGAATGGGTATACCGAGCATAATAAAATATGCTGGAGATTTAGTCTGGGAGAGGCTCAGTCCAAATAGCTCAAATAGTTTAACTTATGAAGAGATTTTCAGTTCCTCCCTAGAAGCCAGATTCCTAACCCTATTAGAAAGATTTACTCTTAATAACTTCACCATTATATGGGCTATTTCTTCCTTTCAAAAAAAATCCTTAACTGATATTCATAATATTCCTGAAGAAAAGATTGTATCTCTACCCAATTCTATATGTCTTGATGGTATAAAAACAAGAGAGAGTATTAAGGATAACACCAACAATAATAATAGTTTTGAGATACTGACTGTATGCAGATTTGCAAAATGGAAGAGGATTGATAATGCTATCTTGGCATTGTCAAAGTTAGAAAATAACAATATTAAATTAAGGATAATCGGTGGAGAAAATTCGGTCTTAGAGCAGGAGTTAAGAAATTTGGCAAAATCTCTTGGCCTATCTCAAAGGGTTATTTTTTCCGGTTCTATTTCTCCAACAGAAATTGGAAGCCATTTTTCTAAAAGTAATATATTTTTATTACCAACTGCTCATGAACCATGTGCAATTGTCCTTATAGAGGCTATGGCTGCCGGTCTTCCTATCGTTACTACTAATGTGGGCGGAAACCCCGATCTTGTTACAGATGGTCAGGAAGGTTTTCTTGTTGAGCCTGGTGATGTTGATGGGATGGCAAGAAAACTCCAGTTCTTTATTGAGAACCCCGAACTTAGACTGAGAGCTGGAAGATTAGGTACAGAAAAAGCTGAAAGGTATAGTCTTAAAAAAAATATCCATCAATTTATTGACCTTTATAATGGATTGGTGCGGGGCAGCTTGTGAATAAAAAAGAACTGGCTGCTTACTACTCTAAACACCATAAAGAGGGTAAAAGATTAAATTTCGTATTTGGAGGTAATGAAAGGGTAGAAATTTTCAAGAGTTGGATAGGTAGTGGTAAAACTATTTTAGATCTAGGATGCAGAGATGGTTCGCTTACTAAATACTTCATTGAAGGAAATTTGGTTATTGGAGTGGATGTAGACCAGGAGGCATTAAATATCTGTAAAAATGAGGTTGGTATCAAGACAGTCTGGCTTGATTTGAATAATGAAAATTTACCGTTTGAGGATGAGTCCTTTGATGTAGTTATAGCAGGTGAGATACTGGAGCATATATTTTACCCTGATTTGTTTTTGAAAAAGATAAAGAGGGTGTTGAAGAAAAAAGGAATATTTATGGGCTCTGTCCCAAATGCTTTCCGCTTGAAAAATAGATTAAAATTTCTTTTGGGTATAGATTTTGAGGATGACAAAACACATCTTCGGCGCTTTTCTTTAATTGGCTTGAAAAAATTATTAGAACAGTATTTTGTTGGAGTTGAAATTATACCAATTTCGAGCCATTTTCTCTTTTTATCACCACATCTTTTTGGAAATGATTTGCTATGGAAATGCCAAAAGTAAATGTTAGGGCATATTCTGGACTAAAAGGAGAAGAACACTGGAACACATACTGGAAAGGATTTAACTTTAATGCAACCAAAAGGGCCACTTATGAGTTAACGGTAAGAAATACCCTTGAACTGATTAAAGAACACACAAAATCAAATTGTAATCTTTGTATCCTTGATCTTGGATGTGGACAAGGGGATATTGACATATTGATAGCTTTGCAGAGCAATTCTCGTATTATAGCTACTGACCTTAGTGAAAAGGCTTTGAAAGTTGGCCGGGAACAGATTTCAAAATATGGCTTGGAGAAAAGGATATCTTTAATCAAAGGAGACGGATATGAATTGGGTTTCAGAGACAATTCCTTTGATGTTCTCCTCAGTTTTGGTTATGGGAGTGCTGGCTCTTATACAGGGGTGCAGGAAGAGATTTACCGGGTGCTAAAGCCTGGAGGGATAGCCATAATCGATTTTATACATCATCTTAGTCTCTATAACGTATTGAGACCCAAGTTTCTTTTCAGGCAGTGGAGGAGATATCGGAGTGGGAAAGAAGCAAAGGTCTATCACTTCGGCAAATTCGGCGTGGAAGATTATTTTAAACGATTTGGGTTGGTGTTAGAGGATATCAGACTTTTTAATACATACCCTCCTATGGGGGATCTCTTTTCTCATAAGTCATATATGCTATTTGAAGATACTTTTGGCAGATTATTTAAGCCCGTTTTAGCAAGGGTTTTTCTGGCTAAGTTTAGAAAAGTTTAATTATAAGGCGTATTCAGACATGAGCATATATCTAGTTCAGGTGGATTACAGCCGATTCTTTTCACAAGAAATCGTCCCAATAGGATGTCTGCATGTAGGTAGTGCCTTAAAGAATGCTGGCTATGAAGTAAAGGTAATCCACTGCACAGAATTAGAGATTGACAGATATGTAGACGAAATAGTTAAGGCTCAACCTCTTTGGGTAGGTTTTTCTGCGATGACTGGCCCACAGACGATGCATTCCGCCTGGATGTCAAAAAGGGTTAAGGCTCAAAGCGATATACCTGTAGTCTGGGGGGGAATTCATCCTTCTTTGTTACCAGAGCAATGTTTGCAGGAAGATTACATAGATTTTGTAATTATTGGAGAAGGAGAGGAAACAGCTTTAGAACTTACTCAAAGGTTAGAGGGCAGAAAAGATTTAGAAGGTGTTTTGGGACTGGGCTATAAACGGAGAGAGAATGGTCAATCAAAAGCCGTAATCAATCCTAGGAGACCTTTTATTCAAGACCTGGATGATGACAAATACCGCTTGAACTTTGAGTTGCTGGACGTTCCCAGATATTTCCTAAAGGCAGGCACAGGCAAATACCAGAGGGTGTTTTCCTATAAGACTAGTCGGGGGTGCCCCTTCAGTTGCGGTTTTTGCTATAACAATGAATTTAATTTGAGGCGATGGAGGGGTAAATCGGCCGAGGGGGTCATTGAGGATATAAATTATCTAAAAAAGACCTATGGGATTGATGGGGTGAAATTCTATGATGATGAGTTCTACGTAAACAGGAAACGGGCATTGAAGATATTGGAATGTATTGGCATACCAGCCAAGACAGATATCCGTATTGACATGATTACTGAAGATTTGGCTGCAAGGTTAAAGGAATTTAACGTCTTTGACATCCTTATCGGGATTGAATCCGGAAGCGATAGAATCTTAAAGCTACTCAATAAGGGCATTACAGTAGAACAAACAAAAAGAGGGGTAAGGCTACTAGCCAAACACACTCTTAGAGTAGGGTACTCGGCTATCATTGGGATTCCTACAGAGACAGAGGAGGAGATGAACTCTACCATTGACCTCATCCTATGGATTCATAGCATCCATAAGAACAAATCAGTAACCATAGGCCCCTATCTACCCTACCCAGGTTCCGCCCTTTATCACTGGACTATGAAGCAGGGCTTCGTTCCACCCCGGAAGACGGAGGATTGGGGGTTAATAGACCGCTGGCGAAAAGACCTTTACAAGGTCTTACCCTGGGTGAGAGATGATTATATCTATTACCTGAGGGAATACATGAAGTTCTTCAACTATGATATAGCCCCCATAAGCAAGTTAGCAGAGCTACGGCTAAGGCATAGATTCGTCAAGTTTCCATTGGATGTGGCCCTGGTTCATTTTCTCTATGACCAGGCCATTCCAGAGAAGAACTGGTTCGGCAGATTCCTTAGAAAGGCCCACAGGGTATTAAAAGATTAGAGCTAAAAATGCCCCCCAAACTTGGTTGGAAAGAATTAAAAAGGATTTACGATGAAAGGGCTGAGGAGGTTGCCAGCAGGCCCAGAATAAAGGGTTGGGGAATTCCAAGAAAATATGGTTTTATGATCGGCCAAATCAATCTTAATCTTAACAATTGCAAAGCCTTGCTGGATGTGGGGTGCGGGAGCGGTCCCTATACCGCCTATTTATCTCACAGACCTGATTCTTTAATTGTGGCCTGCGATATCTCTCTACAGATGGTAAAGGAGGCCAAAAGACATATAGAGCTCTCAGGAAACTCCACGGCCACCAAGTTCTCTGCCTCTAATCTAGAATGTCTACCTTTTAAAGACAAAACCTTTGACGGAATTATATGTGCACAGGTTATTGAACATCTCCTTGATGACTGTAAAGGATTGAGGGAGCTTTATAGGGTCTTAAAACCGGCAGGAAGGTTAATAATTGCCACCGACAACAAAAATAACTATGCCAGCAGATTACTATCCTTTCCCGTAGAAGTGCTGAAAAAAGCTTTCAGGCTTAAACGAACCGCATGGGAATACCCCCATAAGGATTATGAACCGAAAGAATTTTGTGCAATGCTATCAGAGACGGGGTTTAATATCTTAAATACTACGACCTTCCGTTTTACACTGCCTAGCCCTCTTTGGCAGATTGGATTCCTGACTGCTTTAGTTGATATGATAGAAAAATTTGCTATTAGTCTGCCATTGGTGAGAAACTGGGGAGATATAATCCTTGCTGTGTGCCAGAAATCCGAAAGAGAATAGAATGAGGGCTTTAGTAAATAGATATACCAATTGGAAAAACTTAATCTATTCATGGAAGCCAACAGTGCTAAAAGTGGTCAATTACCTTTAAAGCTTCTTATAGACTCCACCCAGAGAGGTCTCTTGGAAAACCCAGTTCACTTTTTATTGAACCGACCAATAGTTGCAATCTAAGATGTGCAATATGTCCTACTGGTAGAGGGGCTTTGGATAGACCAAAAGCAATCAACCTAAGCGAGGGCTATGGACCAGTTATGCAAACCGATAAGATGAATACAAAGGAAACTCTTGCGTGATTAGAGAATTCCTTAAAGATATTGCCAAATATTTACCTGCACAAGTAGCCCCTTTAGTTGTGGGGATGATAAGCATTCCCATTGTAACCCGCCTATTTCCGCCCGATACATATGGCAATTATGCGCTAGTTTTATCAACAGTCTCTTTATTGAGACTGTTTAGCACGGAGTGGTTACGTTATTCTATAACAAGGTTCCTTCCTGTCTACGAGTCTAAATCGGAGTTAACCGAATTTTATAGCAACATCCTTAAATTAACTCTTTTATGCCTCACCTTATTAACGTTCCTATCTTTGTGTTTTCTCCTGTCTCTTAGAAATTATGTCTCAGATGAATTCTACTTTCTTATGCGGCTAGGGTTATTTTTGTTTCTAGTTAGCTCTTTATCTAGTATTTTTTCTTCTATACTCAGGGCCAAGAGGCAAGTAGGGTGGCTTAGTGGTCTTTCAATTTGGAATAGTGTGATGTCTCTTTGTCTTGGATTATTACTGGTGATATGCTTAAAAAGTGGGATTGAAGGTCTTATATGGGGCTCCATAATAAGCATAGCCTCCGTCCTTCCTCTTGCCTGGGTAAAGGCTTTAGGAGGGATGTTCCCGAGGATGACAGGGCTTTCTTTTCCAGTAATTTCAGAAATGGCAAGATATGGTTTCCCTTTAGCAAGTGGAAACGTTGCTGCATGGATAATTAGTCTATCGGATAGATATATAATAGAGCTTTTTAGGGGTAGCCAAGAAGTAGGTATATATGCTACGAATTACAATATCGCTCAATGCAGTATTGACTTCGTTGTTTCGCTTACTCTTCTGGCTTCCTGGCCAATTGAAGTAAGGGTATGGGAGAGCGGAGAGGAAAAATCACAAGAATTTCTTCATAAACTAACCAGGTATTATCTCCTCTTTTGTATCCCAGCTGTTGTGGGGGTAAGTGTCTTATCAAAACCCCTCATAAGTATTTTTGTTTCATTAGAGTATTACGAAGGGCACAAAATTATTCCCTTCGTTGCAGCGGGTGCTTTTTTATTAGGTCTCCAACACAGATTTCGATCTGGTTTAGCTTATTACAAAGAGACTACTATCATTATGAATAACATGATCGTGACTGGTCTGGTAAATGTGGCATTAAACTTTGTGTTTGTACCCAAGTACGGATATATGGCAGCTGCAATAACCACATTTTTCTCATATTTTTTATTGTTAGGGCTAATGGTTTTCACCTCCAGGCGTTTTTTAAGATGGAACTTCCCCTTTGAGTCTTTGAAAAGGATTATATTTGCGTCCACCATTATGGGAATAATAACATACTATACCGGGAATTACCTAACGTCTTTTGTTCCGCTAAATTTGGGCCTGAGCATAAGCTTTGGTTGCGGCTTATACTTTTCATTACTTTACTTGCTTGGGGAATTTCATGAAGAGGAGATAAAGGCATTATTATCGTTGAGTAATCGAGTTAGGGACAGCGTTTCTCGGACGAACAGACACGGATATGAATAACTATAGAGGGAGAGAGACAGAGAGGGCCTATACGGAATTTGCAGCCAGACTGGCAGATTGGCCTAACAAATATAACATGGCCCGACAAAGGGAAGAAGACTCAAGGTTTTATTGGATTCCGAATTAAAGTCGTTTCTTAGCAACAATGGGTTCCAGCTGATTTCCTATAGAGACATAATTTCACGAGTCAGGCAAAGATCCTGCTCTTAACGAACGCTTGTACTGTGGGTGGAGCCGAGATGCATCTTTTGTCTTTAGCTAGGCATTTGAATAAAGATAAATATAACATAACTCTTGCATAGCTAACAGAAAAGCCTGATAATGTTTGCTCTTTAAAAGAAGATTTTGTCAGTGCCTGAGTAAAGGTAATAGACTTTGGAGTCCAGGAACAGATTTGACTTCAGACCTATTTTTAAACTGAGAAACCTTATATCAGACCACAAGTTCGATTTAATCCATACTCATCTTTTCCAAGCCGAATTGTTTGGTAGACTAGCCGTAAGTTTAAATAGTAGCAATCCAATCAGGAAACAGAGGCTATTTACGATTACTGGTTGAACCAAAGTGGCATAAGATGAGGATATTGTTTATCTACCCCGACATAGACCCCTACATCCCTGCTTTTAAAGGGAGATTTAACTTTGGTATATCCTCTATCTCTGCAGTCTTGAGGCAGAGGGGTGTAGAGACATCCCTTTTGCATGTTAAACGCGACATCCCACGGGAGGAGCTTCTTGATAAGGTTCAGAATGCCTCTTGTGA
>JASEHG010000051.1 GCA_030018855.1 Candidatus Brocadiaceae bacterium | reverse complement strand
TTGAAAATCCTGAAAGTCCGCCTCAGGAGGACGCCTCAGGCGGGAATTGCCCCTAATAACCAACATCCGCTTCAGGTGGGCTAATCCACCTAAGGCGGGAAAGGAGCACTGGGGATGAAATATCTAGTTTGTATTGTTACCCTCTTCTTCTGCCTTTTCGCAGGAGAAGTCTTGGGGCACCATGGCAGTGTGGGGGTCGGACCAGGGAAGTCAGGGCCCATCATCACTACCCCTGCCACAACACTGCAAAAGGGCCATTTTTTTGTGGACTTCCGTCTGGAAAACCTCAAGTTTGACCGCTACAGCGATGGCGAACTACGGGACTTTGCCTCGCAGGGGCAGGAGGTGCACAGCGTAGACTCCAGGTGGAGTACTATCTTGACAGGGGCCTATGGGGTAACAAATGACTTCTTCGTAGGCCTCCGCCTCCCGTATGTCTCTTATGAGCAGGTAAAGGAAGGACATATCCATGTACATGAGGATGGGGAGAGGGATGTAGAGTTACACAGACACGGCGACTCAGCGGATTTTGGAGACCTTACCCTCTTCGGACAATACAGACTCTTGCACCGGCATAGCAAGGAGCTAGAGGTATCCGCCCTCTTCGGGCTGAAGACGCCCACGGGACGCACCTCCGAGAGACCCCGCCATGGCCCACGCTTTGAGGTGGAGCACCAGCCGGGTTCTGGCTCCTGGGACCCCATGGCCGGCCTGGCCGTAACAAAACGCTGGGGCAAGTTGTCTCTGGACAGCAACATCCTCTACGCCTTTACCACCCATGGCAGTCAGCGCACTATCCTGGGAGACATGTTCCTCTATAATTTCGCCACCTCTTACAGGATTGGCGAGATAAGGCACGTACACCACCACATGGTGGGTGACCAGATGCACGATGAAGAACACACCCGCCTGGCATGGGACCTCGTGGCAGAATTAAACGGAGAGTGGCATGACAAGAACGAAATCAGAGGCAGGGATGACGACAACAGTGGTGGAAACCAGCTATATTTCTCCCCTGGTGTGAGGGCCACCATTGCTGACCGCTACTCGCCCTTCTTTTCCATGAGCATACCCGTTCTCCAGGACATGAATGGAAAAGAGCAGGAATCGGATTACAGGTTTGTGGTGGGAATAGGCATAGGATTCTAGGGCTTTGCAGGGGCGACCGTCAGCCGTAGGTGGGTCGCCCCTGCCCCTTCACGCCCATCTGAGACCTCTGCAAAACCCCTGCTAACTCAGAAGCCTAAAAGATGGAACCTCTTTATCAATATGCAGGAATTTATCACTAATGCCATCACCATGATGGCTATGGAGCCCATCATGACAATTCGGAAGGTCTTTGGGTCCACGGACAATACCCTCAAAAAACAGCAAGTGGTATACAGTAGGCAGTAAGCAGTAAGAACTAAGAAACAGGGTTTCTGCCTACTGCCTACTCCTTACTGCTTACTGTTTTTCTGTAGTCCCTTTGGCACGTATATGCAGTAAGGCTCTTCGGCCATGTAGTCCCCCGTCTGGTAGAAGGCCCTGGCCCGGCAGCCTTCACAGACCTTTTTATATTCACAGGCCCCGCACTTGCCACCCAGGAGGTCAGGGTTACGGAGTTTGGCAAAAATCTCGGAAGTGCGCCATATCTCGGCAAAACTCTTGGTCCTAACATTTCCAGAGGTAACGGGCAGGTAACCGCAGGGGAAGACCTCACCCTTATGGGAGATGAAGCATACCCCTGTGCCAGCCAGACAGCCCTTGGTCATGGCGGCCATAGAGGGGTGGCCGCCTGGATGGGACGTCCCCATCCTGCCCATTAAATGCGGGTCTTTTATCGGCGGCATTCCCCCGGGATGCCCGGCTGTGCTTCCGCCCCGCTGTCTGAGTATCCTGAAGTAATGGGGTGCACACGTGGCCTTGGTCTGTATCTTGGCCTCCAGTGCCAGGTCGTAGAAGAGGTTAAGGGTTTCTTCGTATTTCTGGGCTGAGAGCATCTGGTCCTCGGCAATTTCTACCCCACAGCCCACTGGCACCAACATGAAGATGTGTAAGGCATCTGCCTCGAGACGGAGGGCAAGCTGATAGAGGTCCCTGAGTTGGTGCACATTGTGGTTGGCTACCGTGGAGTTTATCTGCATGCTCATACCTAACTTCTTGAGGAGTCGGAAGCCGTGGAGTGCCCTCTCAAACGAACCCGGGAGTTTGCGGAACTCGTCGTGGGTCTTTGCATCTGCCCCGTCCAGGCTTATAGAGACCCTCTCCACCCCCGCCTCCACTATCTTCTTAGCGATACGTTCGTCAACCAACGTGCCATTGGTAGCCAGGGCCACCTTTACTCGCCTGGTGTCCGCAGCATAACGGGCTATTTCAAAGATGTCGGGGCGGTACAGGGGTTCACCCCCACTGAGGACTAATATGGGACTGCCCATGGTAGCCAGGTCGTCTATGAAGCGGAAGGCCTCCTGGGTGGTGAGTTCTTCTTTGACAAGCTCTTTGGCCACGTCCAGCCTGCGACAGTGTATACACTCCAGATTACAGGCTACCGTACTCTCCCAGAACAGTAGCCTGAGCGGGTATCTCTCTACTGGCCTTTCCGCTACCGTATGTGCTGGCATACCACTCTTCATGTCTTACTCCTCTATCAAAAACAGGGGCCAGAGGTCAGGGCGTAAGGAGTAGCAAGATTTTATCCTGCTAACCCCTACTCCCTACCCCCTACTCCCTAGTTAAAGACCGATAGACCATCGGTGGCCTAGACGTGTCACGTCCCACCACCAAAACCGACAGTAATCTTCTTACCCTCTACTATAACAGGAACCTCTCTCCTTCCGCCAGAGTATTCCAGCATCTTCTTCATGCCGTCTCTACTCTTCTTTACGTTGATGTACTCAAAGGGGATACCCCTGTTAGTATAATCTCCCCTTACACCACTTGTGTAGGGGCACTCATCCTTGCCGAAGATAAGCACTTTATCCATAACCAACCCTCCTTTGGTTAGTAGCTAGTAGTCAGGTAGCCGCAACCTTTAGGTTGCGACTCTAACGCAGGCTAAAGCCTGCGGCTACCTAGCTACTTGCTACCTCCGTCTCCGCCACAGGATAACGAGGCCAAAGAGTACCACTATACCTATCCATACCTGGGCCGCAACGACGTAGTATGTGGACCACAATAAAACCATACCCACTGGTCCCCAGTCCTTGAGGGTACGTATATAGCGTGCGACAAAATTTCTTTGTTCTTTTTCCTTCTTCACTACGGTAAAGGCCGGCCTGGCCTCTTTCGGGAAGAGCCTTTCGGGGCGTATCCTTGCTTCCCTTTCTGTGGGCCTGGCCTTTTTAAGCACTTCTTCCGGCGCCCCTTTCTCTTCAGCAGGCTTCGCCTCTGCGGGTGGGGCCTCTTTCAATCTCTTCACGGCAGGCTTTTTAGGTTCTGGTTTCTTCTCGGCAGGTTTGGGCGTCTCAGCAGGTTTTTGTGTGCTGAGGCGGTTGTAGATTTCAAACTCTTTCTCGGCCTCTTCGGGCTTACCCACCCTCCTGTAGGCAAGTGCCAGTGCATAGTGGGCCTTGGGGAAATCTGGTTTGATTTGGGTGACCTCCTGGTAGCACTTTATGGCCTGGACAAAGTCCTGCTTCAGGAAGTAAGAGTTGCCCAGGCCAAAGAGGCTGGCGGCATCCTTGGGGTCGTGTTCCAGGGCCTTCTTGAATTCTGCGATAGAATCGTCGTAACGCCCCTGTTTGTAGTGTTCATGTCCCTTGTCAAAGTGTGCCTTGGCGTCATCCCCCATATCATGCTGGGCATAGGCCTGGGGGATTGTGAGGCTGAGCGGCAGGGTTGCTCCCACCAAGAGGAGTATAAAGATAGTTAATAAGCTAACTTTCATGTCTAATCCTTTAGTCCGCCTAAGGCGGATTCCAGGGCCTTTAGGAATAGCATACCATATTCCTTCGTAGGTTCAATGCCCCCGCTCTCAAACCACTCGTTAAAACCGTATATGGATATCCATCTACTACTCCCCCTAGCCACCTCTTTTGCTACCCTGACGGATTCCTTGAAGTTGCTGGGTTCCATCTCCATGAATCGGTTCCGGCCGAACCTGAAGTGCCTGTCATCAAACCCTGGCAGGGCTGAAGGGACGAAGATAAAACCAGCCCTTTTGGCCGCCTCCTGCCACAGGGTGTAGCTGGTGGCAACATGGTCCAGGTACTCCCTCCAGGGCTTCTCCTCCCCTGCAGGGAAGTCATCCCCCAGGAGAGGGGCGATTCCATCCATTACCTTTAACGTGGGTTCCTCCAGGTCAGGACCCTTTGGGCTGTAAATGTCCTCCCCAAGGCTTACCCAGAATAGGTCTTGATTGCAGGCCCTTTCTATCTCTTGAAGCACCTCAGATAGTTCATGACCTGTCTCCTGGAGGAGGGAGTTCAGGACGGCCCTGGTCTTCCAGATCATCACTACTGGATGGCCCCCCAGTCTGAAATAACTGGTATGATTAAAATAGTTCTGGTTTGCATAGAGGAGGTCTTCCACGAAGGCCTTTTTGGGGTCATAACCTAATTTTTCAGCCTCTGCCCCAAGGGCCTTTTCGGTCTCATAAACCAGGAGAAACTTTACCTTTGCAATAGAAGGTGCCTTTAATAGACCTTCTTTTAAGGCCAGGTCAACCTCGTCGTTATCCAGGGAAGGGTCTCTCTTACCAGGTCCTGCCCAGGAGACCTGCAGGAGGTTTATGCCGTACTGGCTGGCCCATCGCAGGTGTTGTTCGGCCACGCCTGGGTCTTTAGAGTCGTACTCACCCAATTCGGGTGTTAAGCTATGGCCGAATTTCCAGGTGTTTTTGTCTCCAGGTAATAAACCCCACCACAGGTAATACAGGACACCTACCGTTAATTCCTCTGCCTCTTTCCCCTTCGGCAAGCTTGGGGTGGTTCCTTCGGCCATACGAGGCAATGAGGTTAAAAGACTGACGCACAATATTAGTAAGCCTAGATAGTTCATTAATTATTAATTATAAACGATTTATCACCAAGTTAAATAGTAATCCGCTTAGGCTTGCTCAGGTGGTAGAAGTGGGTTAATATGGCCGAGTGGAATTTATACTATGGCTTTTTATACGTAGGGGGTTGATTAATCAAACCCCTACCGACCCAAATCAGGAGGGCAGATGAAATATACTCAATGCCGTATGGGAAGGGTATTTGTGGTGAGGTTTGACCATGGGGAGGATTTTCTTAAGGAACTGACCGGGCTTATCAAAAGGGAAGACGTGCGTGCTGGAATTATCCATTTCCTTGGGGCCCTGGAGGAGGCGGAGGTGGTGGTGGGGCCTGAAAGACCAGTGGTCCCCCCAACCCCCATGTGGAGGGGTTTTCAGGATGGCCGGGAGGTAGTGGGGCTGGGCACCATCTTCTGGAAAGACAACGAGCCGAAGGTCCACGTCCACAGCACCATTGGCCGCGAGGAGAAACTCCTTCTAGGCTGTATAAGAAAGGAGGCAAAGATATATCTTACAATAGAGGCCGTAATCCTTGAACTGGAGGGGGCGATGGTAAAGAGACAACTTGATGAGAAGACTAAGTTAGACCTGCTGGAGTTAGGAAGCTAGAAGTCGGGGGCCATATAGTAGGGGCACGTTGCAACGTGCCCCTACTTACTGCCTACTTGCTTTTTTATCCTCTCCAGGGCTGACTGGTAGTCCTTATCCTGCGGACGCAGCTTTACTGCCTTGGTCAGGGAGTTAAGGGCCTTGTCCATTTTCCCTTGTCTTTCGTAGATTAGCCCCAGGGCGTAGTGGGCCTCAGCTATAGAGTAATCAAAGTCTAGCGCCCTTTCCCAGATATCTTGTGCAAGGCCTGGGGACAGTTCGGCCGCCCTCCTCCAGTGGGGGAGGGCGTCGGGGATGTCACGATTAAAGGCATAGGCCTCCGCTATTTCTTTATGGGTCTGTGCGTTTTCAGGCTCAATCGCCAGGGCTTTCTTATACTGTTCAATGGCCTTCTTGAATTTCCACTGCTGGGTGTAGGCATTGCCTAGCCCCCGGCGCAGCTCAACCTCTTGTGGTCCTGAGGCGTATTTCAGGGCCTTTTCGTAGTGGTCTATGGCCTCTTCTATCCTGTTCAATTCATGATAAAGGGAGGCTAGTTGGGCCTGTAGACCCGTATACTTAGGGTCTCCCTTCTCTGCCCTTTCAAACTCTGCGAGGGCCTCCAGGAGGGCCCCCTTCTTTCTAAGGGCCACACCCTTCTCGTAGTGGGCCATAGGCATACCGCTCATGATGTCAGTAACGAAGGCGTAATACATTATCGCCTCGTCCACCTGGCCTCTTTCCATGTAAAGCCCCGCCAGGTACCAGTCGGCCTCGCCGTCATTTGGGTTAAGGGTTACAGCGGTCTTCAGGTTGGCCAGGGCCTCTTCCTTCTTACCCTGGAGTTTGTAAACGAGGCCCAGTTGTTTATAGGCCTCCGAGTCCTGTGGGTTTAGTCTGATAGCCTCCTGGAAGTGGCTTATGGCCTCCTCATATTTGTCCATCTTAACATAAGCAAGCCCGAGGCCCAGGTGGGCCCCAGCATGGTCTGGCCTCTTCTGGAGTACCTGGGTGAATTCTCCGGCGGCGTCTGTGAACCGCATCTGCAGATAATAGACCACACCCAGGTTAACCCTTGCGGGAAAGAATTCAGGCTCAAGCTCCAGGGCCTTCTGGTACTCTTCTATGGCATCCCTGGGCTCGTCGTCTGCCTGGTAAGCCAGCCCCAATTGGTTGTATAAGATTGGAATGGTCGGTGCCTCCTTAATGGCCGTCTTTAGTTCCCTTATTGCCGCCTCGTAGTCTTTGTCTTCATAGTAAGCAAGCCCCAGGCGGTAATGGGTGTCCACGTCCTCAGGCAAGGCCCTCAGTATCCTCTTGTACCTTGTTATATCCTCTTCAAGTTTGGTGGGGGGAGGGCCACCGCACGAGAGGCATAATAGTAAGAGTAGTAACCCACCAGGGGTAGGGGCGTATTGCAATACGCCCCTACAGATTTTTTTGAACACGCCCCTTTACCTCCTCCAGGAAGGCAGTGAATAGCCTCCTCTGGGTGGAATCCTCCAGCATCCTCTCCGGGTGCCACTGTACCCCCATGACCAGGGAGTGTCCCGTGCCCTCTACGGCCTCTACAATCCCGTCTTCTGCCGTGGCACTCACCTTTAGCCCCTCTCCCAGGCGGCCAATGGCCTGGTGGTGGATACTATTGACCATGAGTGCGTCTGTCTTAAAAAATTCATGGAGGTGTGTCCCCCGCTCCACCGTTACTTTATGGGTCACTTTTAAGTGAGAGGGTATGTCCTGAATAAGGGTACCGCCCATTACTACGTTAATAAGCTGTATACCGTGGCAGATACCCAGCACGGGTATATCCATGTCCAGGGCCTGCCTTGCCAGTTGGAAGTCAAAAGTGTCTCTAACCTTAGAGACGAGGTTGGTCCTGTCATGTCTTGTCTGTCCGTATCGCTCTGGCCAGATGTCGTCACCACCGCTGAGTATGAGTCCGTCAAGCCTGTTCAGTAATCCTTCTATATCTTTTGCCTCTTCCAGAGGGGCAAGGAGGATTGGTATCCCCCCTGCCGTTTTTACTGCCTCATAATACTCGCAATAAAGAGAGAGGCGGCGGGGTTTCTCTTCTTGGTGGCCGGGCCACTCCCGACTAATGTCGCAGTTAATCCCTATAAAAGGTTTCACCTCTTTAGCACCAGCCCGCCGAGGGCTCCCGTATGCTGTCCCTTATCCACAGTGAGCCTCCCATTGACAAATACGTACTCAATACCTGCCGAATACGCATGGGGTTCCTGATAGGTTGCCCTGTCCGTAACCTTGCCTGGGTCAAAGATGGTTATGTCGGCAAAGTAACCCTCCTTCAGGAGTCCCCTCTCTTTGAGCCCGAGCTTCTGGGCAGGCAGTCCAGTCATCTTATGGACTGCTTCTTCCATAGAAAGGATCCCCTTTTCCTTCACGTATCTTCCCAGGATTCTGGAGAAGGTGCCGTAGGCCCGGGGGTGGGGTTTACCCTCGGACAGCGGGCCCTCTCTGGCCCTGAGGGAGCTATCTGAGCCTATACATACAAACGGCAGGGGGAGAATCTTCTCAAGGTTTTCTTCACTCATGCTGAATAGGAGTATCCAGGCCCTGCATTTCTCTTCTACCAGGAGGTCCAGGACTACGTCCACGGGGGATTTACCCCACAGGGTAGCGAGTTGGCCCAGGCCCTTACCCTCCAGTTCCTTCCTATTCGGGGAGTGGACGGCCGAGATGACTATGGAATCCCAGTTATTCTGCTGGCGCCTTCCTTCCAAAATCTCCTGTGCAATCTTTTCCCGGGTGGGGGGGTGTGTAAGTCTCTCCATGACCTTATCTATACCGCCCTCCTGTACCCACCTGGGGAGGAGGACTCCTAGGTCCGTAGCCGCCGCGGTGTAGGGGTATCTATCTACGGAGACACGGATTCCCTCAGACAGGGCCCCTTCCAGGAGCTTTAGCATAGACCCAAGTTTAGGCCAGTTCCTCTGGCCGGCGGTCTTGAGGTGGGATATCTCCAGGCTCACGCCCGATTGCCTTGCCACCTCCAGGGCCTCTCCTATGGCCTCCAGCACCCCATCCCCCTCATCCCTCATGTGGGTGGTGTACACCCCACCCTTCCGGGCCACTAGCTTGCAGAGTTCTACGAGTTCCGCTTTAGAGGCAAAACAGCCTGGTGGGTATATAAGACCACTGGACATGCCCAGGGCCCCGGCTGAGAGGGCCTGTATTAGTTCTTTCTCCATGCGTGAGAGTTCTTCTTTAGCAGGAGGACGGTTCTCGTAACCTATGATGAAGTCCCTCAGACTGCCATGTCCCACCAGGAAGCCCCTGTTGATGGAACTGGGGGTGACTTCCAGTCTCTTGAAGAATCCTTTGGCGTCCCGCCAGTCTATCTCCAGGTCGTATTTTTTGTAACCCTCCTGTTTTCTCTGGTAGGTCTTCTCGGAGAGAGGAAAGGGGGAACTGCCGCAGTTACCGCATATCTCAGTGGTTACTCCGTCCAGCACCTTACTCGGGCTTTTGGGTTCAATAAGACAGAGGAAGTCGCTGTGGGAGTGGATGTCAATGAAGCCGGGGGCGACTACGAGGCCGGTGGCGTCCAGGGTAGGGCACGGCAACGCCGTGCCCCTACTATCCAGGTTGCCGATTTGGGCAATCCTACCCCCCTCTATGGCCAGGTCTGATTGGATGGCTGGGGCGCCAGTGCCGTCCACAACGGTGCCATTTTTAATGATAAGGCTTAAGGAATTTTCCATCTAACGTTCGCCTCAGCAAATCTGCCTGAGGCATGAGCAGATTATAACCTCTGTGGGGCGCCGTTCAAGTGGGAAGGCCATTCCCAATGTGGATGATATAGATATGGACTGCTGGCCTTTTCAGAGAGGACTACTACTTTTCAAAGTCCTTCTTCAACATCTCCTCTAGCTTCTCCTTCCATACCAGCGTCTTTTTTTTCCAACCCACGCAGGCGCCGAAGATTTGGACCTCACCCTCTTTCTTGAAACGTATCTTCAGGATGGGGAGGAAGAGATAGGTCTTGCCGTTGTGCCAGCGGCCCAGCTCTACCTTGAGGATGTCCTGGAGTGGGATAAAGATTTCTAGCTGTGGGACATACCTTGAGAAGTAGACCCCTTTACTGGTGAGGCGAAGGGTACCGTTTCCACGGATGACCCAGGGCTGACAGTGTGTCTTGCCTTTATCATCCACTCTCTCAAAGCCAAAGAAATTGGCCCAGGGGTGTTCAAGGATAGCTTCTTCCATTGTCTTTGGAGGTTTAGGCATCTAATGGAAATTTAGCGAAGTATCGTAAGCGCTGTCGTACGTCAACTACACCGTTTCTGCTTCTTCCATTAACCGTTTCCATAATGATTCAATGCCTAATGCTTTTGCCCAATGCTCTATGTAATTTATATCTAGTTTCCCATACTGCACTTCATAAACTCTCAGGGCATCAGTAAATTGTTTTTCGCTTCCGCCGGAGAGTTTTGCCCATCTCAATTTGGCCAGGATTGTGTCCTCTGGACTTGAAACCTGCATCTCTAACCCCATAAACTCTTCACGGTATCTCCTTGAAAAACGTAATTGGTCAAAAGGTTCTTTTGTCAATATCCAGAAGTCAACTTTATCTCCGCTTTTTGATTCGATTAGATTGAACGTGCCACGACGGTCAATGGCATCAAGGACGGATTGTTCATCTAAGTAAAAATTGGGTGGAGGAAAGGCCTCAATTAATTTATGAACTTTAGATTTTGTAATAGCGACGACTATATCTATATCATGGGTAGACCTGGGCTCTCCTTGCAGGCTAGAAACGATAGAGCCTGTCAGCATGTGTTGGATTCCAGCCCGGTTGAGTGCTTGAATGACATGCTTTAATAATTTCTGTTGTGACATTTACCCAGGCGTTCTAAGAGTATCCTTTTGAACTCTTCATCTGAAAGGTTCGGGAACCTCTTGCGTAGTCCATGGATAAAAAGGTGGTTAGTAAACTCAGATAACTCAAATGCCTTAAGCAACCTCCTTTCAGGGGACATCTGGCGAAGCACCTGGATGTATATCCTGTGGGTTCCCTTGCTTGAATTGTAGGTGGACCAAGATTCAAACTCCTCTTTCTCACCCTTGAACCTAGTCACCTTTTTCAATTTGCCCATAGTAAATTTTTAGAGACCTCTGCAAAAGTTGCTACAGCACCGTTTGCCATTCTGACCCTGAATCCGCCTCAGGCGGAGAAGGGGAAGTTTGTAGGGTGCGTC
>JASEHG010000050.1 GCA_030018855.1 Candidatus Brocadiaceae bacterium | reverse complement strand
ATCATAAAGCCCCATCACCCCTTCTATTACCGATATATCGGCCTCTCGGGCGGCCCTGGTAAAGAGTTCCAGGCAGGCCTCCGGGCCCATCATCCACGTATCCAGGTTCCTTGAGGGTATACCCGTGGCCAGGGTGTGGTGACTGGGGTCAATATAATCTGGGCCTACCTTGAACCCTTGAACTTTTAAACCTTTTTTCCTGAGGGTGGCCATAAGGGCCAGGGTAATGGTAGTCTTGCCAACCCCGCTGTGGGTACCGGCGATGAGGAGTGTGGGGTAAATAGACATCTTGTATTAGTTATAAACAATTCATTGCTTTTGAAACACTAATATATCTTCAACCCCAATCTTGCCCTTGTCTGCCTTGGATAGACCGTGTTCAATAACATCGGCTACTTTGAAACCCACAGATTTCCCTAAGTCTGCCAGCACAGTTGAGGTATCTATTACCTCTTCTTTTCCATCTATTGTCCAGACATGGTACTTACTAATAACCATTAAGTAGTATTTATTGTTTTTTAAGGCACGATAGCATTCCTCAAAGGAAAGTTTCATCATTTTTAGGTAATTCTGGACTATCTTTGATTTGTGACTCCTACGAGACTTCTCCAGTAATTCTATAAGTTTTGAGCTAGATTCTGGAAGTTCAATAGCAAGATACCTATCTCTGATGAATAGAGGCAGGGACTCATATTTACTCTCCTCCCTATGTTTTGCTTCGTAAAAATCTTTTGTGGAACCCCACGCGAGGTCCTCGTCCAAGCCGAGGATTAGTATTGATATTTCATTATTTCCAATATAATCCAGCGCATCAAAATAAGGGGGTGAGGTAAGTATACCGTCTATAGAGTTGTCCTCTACCACTGACATGTTAGTAGAATCCCCTTTGATTATTTTTGTTTTGCTACCGCTAAAATTTACGTCAAGCACTTCAGCTAACTTTTTTGTAGCGTATAGGGTCAAATATCTATCCTCAACATAGGATTTAAATGAATTGACTATATCCCATGCCCTACTTTTTTCGGAGTATTCAACGACCTGCTGGCTTAGGAGAATTAAAAATAGTTTTTTAACTTCACTGTCTTTAATTTTCTCAATCTCCTTTTTAAGAAGTAGTATCTTTCCTAGATGGGGTTCTATTTTCTTACAGGCACTATTGTTGCCTGTATCCTTTCTTAGTTTATCTTTTAACCCCATTAACTCGTCTTTTATATCTTGTTTGAAGAGAGGCTCATCAATAGATTCAAACAGCTTGATTGCTGCATTACGGACAGTTGTAGTATTTATTCCAAGATTGCATTTTACCTCAGCAACCATCTTTCCTATATTTAACACCTCTATACCAATTGCATTTATACCCATCGTCTGTGCATCAGCGATAAATGCCCCGGAACCCGCAAAAGGGTCTAGTATGGTATCGCCCTCTTTGACATTGAGTAAGTTTATCAAGGCACGAGACATTCTTGGGTCTCCTTTCCCTTTATATTTATGGAGATAGTGAAGGAAAGGTTTTCTTAAGTCGGTAGAGGCCCAGTCTACAAAGTCTCCGACATGGTTTTTCCCCAATCCGAAGTGAGGGGAACGATAGTGCCCTATCTTAAGGTGTTCAAGCAATTCATTTGCTCCCTTTTCTACGCCAGTCTCCTTTTCCTTAAAGTAATCCTTCCAATTCTCACTATTTTTAGGGCGGAAAACTGCTGCAGGAAGTTTTTTCACCTCGGTCACGTATTCAAAAAAGGTTTGATAGGGAAGAAATCTTACTGCTACTAATTTGTTTTTTCCCGATACTTCTTTTAATAAGATTTGTGTGTAGTGATTGGGATCAATTTTTTTGTTCGCTAACTGCTCGCTATGGATTGTGATACCAATCTTATTTAGTAGGTTTAGCACTTCCGAATTGCTTTTGGTCTCAGAAATTACATAAATCTCTCTGAAAAACGTTGCCCTTTTTACCATGCTTACTATTTCCCTGACAGGTATTTCTGCCAAGAATCCTTGGCCTTCTCCCATATAAACTAATCGGGTAATTAAATGGATAACTTCGTTGTCAAGTAAGTTAAAAGGTTTCTCTCTTATAAGGGATGCAATAGTCTTGACAAATTCCGTTTTTGCACCCAGCAAACTATCTATCTCCCTTTGGGCAAAATAGACCTCATCCGGGTCTCTTAAATCAAATTTTACTTTTGCTAGACAAAGCATATTCATTTCTTCAATTCAAAAAGTTTACATGGGTTTATTTTAAATTGTAATTTAGTGGGGTCTGGTGTACCACCTTTTCTCATTACAGTTAGTTTGCCGAGATATAAACTCCCTTTCGGTGATACCCTTACATCGCCCGAACCAAAGAAATTCATCACTGTATTGATGTCTTTTAATATCCATGTAGTGGTATCATCGTTCCTATTATATTTTGTAACCAACATCCAGTTAGCAGATAGGCCACCTCTACCTTTCAGAATATCTGAGACCACAAGAATTCTATTTTCACTGAAGAAGTTCATAATCTTTTGTCTTAAAGATTCTGGAAGCTCATCAATAAACATCCTTCTTTTGTCTCTTAGAGTCTTGCCCTTAATTATTTCAGGCTGAGAAGCGGGATTAATTTCTCCTGTGAAGAGCTTAAGCCCAAGGGCTACATCGTTATCAAATTTCCATATCTCCTGGTATGTGTCTACCCGTCTTTTATCTACCTGGTTAAAATCTGCATCCGAGTTTGCCTTCTTTAATGACAAATTTTCAACTTTTATTATCTTCCCAATTGTAATCAAAATTCTTAATTGGGCATCTGTCTTTTTAAATTTCATCAACTCCTCAAAACTCTCTTTTAATCCCAGATGTTCCGCATCTGTTCTTTTCATCCTGGTCGGTATCTGAATCGCCTCAACAGAATCTATCTCCTTCGGGTTGTATCCCATAATTCTGAGCCAAAGTTGTGCCTCTTTATCTTTTTTCCAGCCATTGAATTTGGCGCAAATCGCCTTCTCGTTTGCAAAACCGCCTTTTGCTGTAGTGGAACCAACTTCAAAGGTTGTCATCCTTAGACCTCCAGGGCAATCCTTACGGCCACCCCCAGGGCCAGGGCCAGAAAGGAGGTGGTATAGGCGAGTCTTACCGCCTCTTTAATCTTACGGGTATTCATGGGTTCTACGGGCTCTCCGAGGAGGGGTTTTTCGGATAGGACGCCGCCATAGGTGCTAGGCCCACCCAGTTGGACCCCCAGTGCCCCGGCAAAGGCGGCCTCCGGAATACCACTATTAGGACTTGGGTGCTTTCTACCATCCCGTATGGTAAGGAAGTAACATTCTTTGTATCTGAGACCGGCGAGCAGGGAGGCCAGGGGTATCAGTCGGGAGGCAAGCCTGGCAGGGACGTAGTTGGCCAGGTCGTCTAGTCTGGCCGCCGCCCAACCAAAGTGGAGGTATCTCTCGTCCTTGTAACCTATCATGGAGTCAAGGGTATTTACGGCCTTATAGGCCATAGCCAGGGCTGGCCCCCCGATGAAGGCGTAGAAGAGGGGGGAAAGGATGCCGTCTACCGTATTCTCCGCCACCGTCTCTACAGAGGCCCTTACTATTTGGGCTTCCCCAAGGCTATGGGTATCTCTGCCCACAATACCTGAGAGACGACGTCTGGCCGTGTCCAGTTCCCCCGCCTCCAGTGCGGACAGTACCCTTTTTGCCTCATCCCCAAGGCACTTGAGTGACAGGGAAAAATAGAGGAAGACTACCGAGAGGATAAAATACCAGGGGCGGCCGTGCCCCTGAGAGTAGTTTAAAATCCAGGCGACTGTAAGGTAAGTGCCAATTACTATGGTGAGGGTGAGGATTATCCCTGCTAACCTCTCCCAGGGGATGAGTACCCTGAGTACTTTTTCTCCCCATGCTATGAATCCACCTATGGCCCTTACAGGGTGGGGAAGCCAGTAGGGGTCGCCCATAACCAGGTCCAGGGCAAAGGCAAGGAGGATTTGGTAGGTCAGGTTGTCCATTTGGCTACAACACATTTTTCTACATGCGAGGGGATTGGACTATCTAAGCGACTTGTCGTTTTATTTCTGACATCTCTCGTACTTCCATGTCTTTGCAATATACCACCAAGCACACCCTCTAACAAGGTCATAATTCTAGGGACGTATTTGCCATAGAGAGAGGGGTAATCCGCCCCTTCGCTCCGCTCAAGGGCAGGCTGAGGCGGAGCCAGGGGCCAGGGGTAGCCGCAGGTCATGTCTCGCCGTGGCGAACCTTTTGGGCGGGAGGACCTGCCTTCGGCATGAGGGGCGGAATCCCCCTTACACCCCTAGTAGTAGGGGCGTATTGTCATGCCTGAGGCAGATTCGCCGTGGCGAACAATACGCCCCTACTAAAGAGTGGTACCCATGACTATATACTCCACATCCCATTTCCACAAAATACTTGACACAACCAGAATGCTGGCCATATTATTTTACTTATGGTAAGTACGTTAGGAGAGTTGCAGTGGATAGAAGGACCGGGGCTGGATTATCTCTACTCCCTGGGAGGCCCAGGTGATTTTCACCTGGAGGGCCAGGACTGGTGTTGCCTTTAATGTCGGGTAGTGAGAAGAGACATCTCCTTTTCCTGGTCCTTTTTGCACTGTTGCTCAGGCTTTATGTGTTCGTTGCTACTCCGGTAATAGGGACCGATGGATACAATTGGTTCCATGCCGCCCAGTGTTTCGCTGAGGGTGATTTTAAGGCAGGATTCCGTCATCCTGTACACCCGTGTTACCCGATACTCTTCGCCGTATTTACAAAACTCCTTGGAGACTATGAAGTAGCTGGTAAGGCAGTGGCCCTGGTCATGGGGGTCTTAAGTATATTCCCCCTATATTTTTTTGCCAGGGGTGTCTTTGGACATTATGCAGGTCTTTTTGCCGCTTTTTTGTTAGCGGTAAACCCCACCCACGTGCGGCTGTCTGCCGATATAATGTCGGATACGACAAACCTCTTTTTCTTTCTCAGCGCAATATGGCTGGGTTGGGAGGCGATAAAAAGGGGCCAGTGGCAATATTACACCCTTGCGGGGGTTTGTGCTGTCCTGGGCTACTTTACCCGTGCCGAGAGTCTGGGCTTATTTGTGCTAATGCTCCCCTGGTTTATCTTCGCCTCGGCGAATCTGCCTCAGGCACGACTGGCAAACGTCCAAGAGCTTAAGAGGCATCTGTTAAAGAGGGTTGTATGCGTCGGTTTGTTCATTGCCCCTGTAATCTTATTATCCGTACCGTATCTCCTCTTTATCCATAAAGAAAAGGGTTCCTGGCACGTTACCCAGCAGCTTGCCGCAAGGTTTGCTACTGGACATGTCAAGATGACCCCAATCCTTACTGGGGAAGACGAGGGAAAGCCGGGGGGACGGGTACGTGAGCAAGAAAAGATTGCCAGGTGGAAGGAGAAGGGGCATTATCACATGATTTTTCTTCTCATCCTCAATGAGTTTGCCAAGGACTTTTACCAGCCCTTATTGCCTCTTCTCTTTATCGGACTTTTCAGGTTTGCCTCTCCGCCTAAGGTGGGTAAGGCACGGTTTGCCGGAGGCCTAGGGACATCAGAGGTGTCTCCCTACCAGCGGATTACGCAGGGGCTTCTTTCCCTGAGACTCCGCCTTGCCTCATCAGACCTCAGGGTGGAGTTGTTTCTCCTTTCTTTCTTTGGCCTCTATTTCATACTCTACTATCTCCTTGCTTACAATGCCTACTACATAAGCGGACGCTATGTGCTGCCCATGGCGGTGCTGTCCTTTGTCTGGGCCGGGGTGGGGGTGGAAAAGGCATCTCAATGGCTCTGTCAGGTTGTTCCCTTGCTGGGAAGGGATACACGGGGATTTAACCGTGCAGGGCTGTTAATCCTCCTGGCACTGTTGGCGGTGGTTTTGCCGAAAGACCTTAAGATAAAGCACAAGGAGGAGGTATATAAAAGGGAGGCGGGTTATTGGATAAAGACTGATTTGCCTATCAAGAACCCCGTAATTATGGGTATGGGGAGGGTGGACCTGGAGAAGGTGGCCTTTTATGCGAGGGGTGAGTTTGAGTGTATATCTTCAGTGGATTACGGGTCGTTCCAGCGGCACGTGGAGCAGAAAAGGCCAAATTATCTTGTATTTTACAGAGAAGACATACCTGAGGGGGTTTTTGAGGTGATTAATAAAGACAAAAGGTTTATCCTTGTAAAGGAGTGGACATGCAAAAGGAGGGGTGAAGGGAGACACTTCCAGCTTTACCGTGTAAAGGGGGACGGAAAATACTAAGTGGGGCAGGCTTAACACCTTATCTGAGCGGTATGCAGGCCATTTTAGGTGGGATTTTGCTTGACATGCCTAATGGATTTGAGTAGCATGCGGGACAATCTAAAGGAAACTGGCATGAATGTATTGTTTGCTAATCTACCCACGTTTGAAAATAGCGGGAATTTTAATAGGCCCATAAGATTCCCCACGTATAACTATGCAACCCCCGTAATGCATCCTCCCCTGCTATTGGCATATGCGGCCTCTTATGTGAGGGCCAGGGGTCATAAAGTGGATTTGATAGATGCGCAGGTGGAGTCCGTCTCTGTAGGGGATTTTATTGAGAGAGCAAAGGGCCTTTGCCCCGATTTCCTGGTATGCGAGACCTCAACGCCTTCGTTTACCAGCGATGCCCGTGTCATAGATTTAGTGAAAAAAGAGATACCAGGCCTAAAGGTAGTTTTCCTGGGTCCACACGTCACTGCCCTGCCCGAAGAGTCTCTAAGGGGCACCAGTATTGATTGTGTGGTAATGGGTGAATATGAAGAGTCTTTACTGGAGTACGTTGAAAAAGGGCCTAAAGAGACAAAGGGCATTGCTTACAGGGTTAATGGTCATGTTGTACGTAATGCTTTTAGAGACTATATCAGCGATTTAGACAGTCTGCCTTTCCCTGTGAGGGATTTGCTCCCTAATTATAGGTATTTTGACCCAATACTGAGAAATCCCTTTACATTCATGTTGGGGGGGAGAGGGTGCCCCTACAGGTGCATCTTCTGCAACTGGCCCCAGACTATAAGCGGTAGAAGGTATAGGGTAAGGACGGTCCGGAACATCGTCGACGAGATAGGGCATCTTCTTGAAAATTATGAGTTTAAGAGCATACTCTTTAATGATGATACCTTCACGGCTAACAAGCAACATGCCATAGCTGTCTGCGATGAGATTCTCCGTCGGGGGCTTAAGTTTGACTGGGCCTGTTATGCCAGGGCAGACACAGATGACGAAGAACTCCTGAGGAAACTCAGAAAAGCAGGGTGCTATCTCCTTAAGGTGGGAGTAGAGAGCAGTAACCAGGCTATCCTGGATGGCGTAAAGAAGGGCTACAAGGTGGAGAATATAAGAAGGGGCATAAAGCGGATGCTGGAGGAGTGTTTCCACGTCCATGCCACCTTCGTCATTGGCCTGCCGGGTGAGACAAAGGAGACCATACAGGAGACTGTGAACTTTGCCATAGAACTCAGTCCCACAACGGTCCAGTTTAGCAGTGCCATCCCTTACCCGGGCACGGAATTTTACGAGCTCCTGGACAGGAACGGCGATATAATCGCAAAAGACTGGGAAGAGTTTATGCCATTGAGGCCGGTTTTTAGATATCAAAGTCTCTCGTCTGAGGAACTAATAAATTCTGTAAAACAGGCATACAGGCAATACTATCTCAGGCCAAGGTATGTAAAGATTGCCCTTAAAGAGATGCTAACCCAGCCCAGGATACTCGTGGGAAACGCAAGGAAACTTCTTCAGCTGGTGTGGTGATTTGCTGAGAGGGGTACTTTAGTCTCAGACCTTTTAGGGAGAATCCAGAGAAATGGAAATCCTTCTGGTTGAGCCACCTGCAGTAACGGACATGGGAAGTCTGAGGGTGTTAGGGAGTATAGGCACCTTTAAGGCCGATATGGCCTGGCCTCCGCTAGACTTGATGATTATATCTGGGCTCCTGGAATTACATAAAATCCCCTCTACAATATATGATGCAAACACCCTCAGGGCGACATTTGCAGACCTTGCTAAAAAGATTCAGGAAGAAGACCCAAAGATGGTGGTCTTTACCACCTCCACCACGTCTATAATGCATGACCTGGAGGTGGCGAAGGTGGTAAAGGAAGTCTCTGCCGACATCCTGACGGTTGCAATTGGAACCCATGTAATGGCCCTGCCAGAAGAGACGCTCAGGGAAAGCACTTACCTGGACGTCTGTGTATACAGCGAGCCTGAGCTACCGGTGCTAGACATAATAAAAGAAGGGTATAAACTAGAAAAAGTTAAGGGGATTGCCTATCGTAAGGACGAGGACGTAATAAAGAACGCACGGCACACCCTTTGCCAGAATATGGACGACTTTGGATTCCCCTCCCACGACAAGATTCCCCTTGAACTCTACCGTGACCCCCTGATGCGCAGGAGCCCCATGACCATTACCTACGGCCAGAGGGGCTGTATAAACAGGTGCACCTACTGCTGTTCCACGTTTTACGGCCCACTAAGACACAGGACCGTAGACCATCTCATAAAAGAGCTTAAGTGGATAGAGGAACTGGGCATCAAGGAGATAAGATTCTTTGACCTGGGGTTTACCAACAACCTGGGATGGGCGGAGAAACTGCTGGGCAGGATGAAGGGGGAAGGAATTGACCTCATCTGGACCTGTAATGCCCGCTCTGACAGGTTACCGGATGAAATCCTGGCGAAGATGAGAGAGGCCGGTTGTCACGCTATTAGTATAGGCGGAGAGAGCGGAGACCCGACCGTTCTGAAGAACGTTAAGAAGAACGTTACTCCTGAGATGATAGCAAGCGCCGTGGAGAGGACGAGGAAGGCGGGGATAAGCCCCATGGTGTATTTCATGATGGGACTTCCAGGTGAGACCCGGGAGACGACGCAGAGGACTATAGATTTTGCGAAAAAACTGGACCCAGACATTGTAACCTTTGGCATAGCCACACCCCATCCAGGTACAGAATTTTATAACTACATAAAAGAAAACAAATACTTTGAGAACCGTGATTGGTCTCAGTACGACCCCAATAAGAGGCCCGTTTTCAGTTACCCAGGGTTTTCCAGCGACGACATCTACGAGACCATGAAGCACGGTTATCAGAGTTTCTATCTGCGTCCTTCGTACGTCCTCAGGCGTATGGCGGGCATGCGTACGCCGTTGGATATAAAGAACAATTTCAGGAACTTTGTAGGCTTCCTCCGCCGCTACGTGATAGACTAGTGGAGGTCAAGCGGTAAGGGATGAAACTCCTATTGGTAATGCCCCCTAGTGGGTCAAGCCTTTCCAACATAACTCCAGGCAACTACAAAGACCTTAACATAGGCCACTACCCACCACTGGGGCTTATGTATGTGGCGGCCTACCTGGAGAAGAAATCCACTCACCACGTAGAGATGTTAGACGTAACGGTAGAAGGGCTTGACTACCGTGGTCTGGAGGGAGAGATAAGGAAACACGCCCCCGACGCAGTGGGAATCTACACCACCTGTTTCACTGTACACAATGCCTATGAGGTGGCCAGGTGCGCTAAGGGTGTAAACCCGAACACCATCGTGATGCTGGGTGGGCCTCACGTAGACATCTACCCTAAAGAAACGGTTAGCCTCTCAGTGGTAGATTATCTGGTACTGGGCGAAGGGGAGGTTACCGTAAAGGAATTGCTGGACGCCCTGGAAAAACGCCAGGACCCCTCCAACATAGCCGGCATTGCATACAAAAGAAACGGGGAGAAACACGTCACGGCCCACAGACCCCTCCATCACTCACTGGACGCACTGCCCTTCCCTGCCAGGCACCTCCTGCCCTTCAAAAAATATTTCTCCCTGATAGGCAAGAACGAGATAAGCACCACCATCATGGCCAGCCGTGGCTGTCCTTCCGGGTGCAACTTCTGCTACGTCCAGTACGGCAGGTCTATAAGGATGCGCTCTCCAGAAAACATCTGCGACGAGATTGGGCAGTGTGTGGAGATGGGCATAAGGGAGTTCTTCTTCTTTGACGAAAACTTTACTATAAACAGGAAGAAGGTCCTTGCCCTCTGCGATGAGATAAAAAAGCGGGGGCTAAAGATTTATTTTGACATCCGTTCCAGGGTTAATACGGTAGACGAAGAGGTGCTAGGGCGACTCCGGGAGGCTGGTTGTGAGCGGATACAGTTCGGCGTGGAGAGCGGCACCCAGGAGATTCTCCAGGCCATGAACAAGAGGATAACCCTGGAGCAGGTGTGGAAGGCCTTCCGGGCCGCCAAAAAGGTAGGTATAATTACCTATGCGGACTTCATGATGGGGTATCCAGGAGAGAACCTGGACCAGATCAAAAAGACCATAGACTTTGCACTGGAGCTTGACCCTGACTTTGTCCAGTTTGGCGTGACCTCTCTCTATCCGAAGAGTAAGATATATTACGATGCGCTGGAAAAGGGCCACCTGAAGACGGACGTCTGGGCCGAAATGTCTTCTAACCCGGTTGAAAATTTCCTACCACCTCTAGCCTCAGAGACCTTTTCCAGGGAGGAACTTGAGGCCCTTCAGAGACTAGCCTACAGGAGGTTCTACCTCAGGCCAAGCTATATGTTAAAGAGGCTTCTAAAGGTGAATTCCCTCACCCAATTCTTCAGGCAGGCCAGGGCCGGCTATCACGTACTTAGCGGAAGCATTGGCAATTAAGTCCTGCTTATTAACCCCGTGCACCAGGGTAAAAGAATGTCCTTATCGTTAAATAGGGTAGTAGTCTTAATTGCTGGGATTGGCTTCCTGTCAATATTTTTTGCAGGCATATACAGCGACCCCTATCTGGCCGACGAGGTGTTCCATTATCG